>JAFAGQ010000350.1 GCA_023422555.1 Pseudomonadota bacterium | reverse complement strand
GGGAAGGGGTCGTCAGAAAATGGGAACAGTAAGAAAAGATAACACCTCCAGAAGCAGTATTTTACCGTTAAGAAAATTTTTGACTTTAAGAAAATATCGCAGTACGCTATGCGTTGCGTACAGATCTGGCAGCAATATTGCAGCTGTGATCGGATTGCCAAAATGCCTGGCATCAGGCATGCCATCAGGCAATTTCATATGAAATACCAGCGTTCAGATACGACTTTTATGTTGCGAACGCCGGGGCTTCGTCAGATCTTTTCAGTTGCAATATCCTGCTGTTATTTCAACAATAGCATAAAAGACAAAATTCGCTTCGACACTTGCAGCTCCAGGGGCGTTGGCATTTATTAACATTTCAATTGTGGTAATCATTTCCGTATTAACTACGGGATAACCCGGTATACAAGGAAACCGTAAATGGACTCAGTCAAGGAATTACTCCACTCTCTCGGCGTAGCACAGGAATCGGTGACAGGTGGTTCTCTGCCCGTCCATTCGCCCATCGACGGCGCCCGCATTGCTGATGTGAAGGAACATACCGCAGCGCAGACCACCCAGGCCATTGAACAGGCCGCTGCGGCTCAGAAGGCGTGGCGCAATACGCCCGCCCCCCGCCGTGGTGAGCTGATCCGTTTGCTGGGTGAAGAGCTGCGTGAGCACAAGGCCGCCCTGGGTCGTCTGGTGTCCCTGGAAGCCGGCAAAATCACCGCAGAGGGTGAAGGTGAAGTCCAGGAGATGATTGACATTTGTGATTTCGCCGTAGGCCTGTCGCGTCAGCTGTATGGCCTGACTATTGCTTCAGAGCGACCCGGCCATCGCATGATGGAAACCTGGCATCCGGTAGGCGTGGTAGGCGTCATTACCGCCTTCAATTTCCCCGTGGCCGTGTGGTCATGGAATACGGCACTGGCCCTGGTTTGCGGCAATGCCGTGATCTGGAAACCTTCCGAAAAAACGCCGCTGACGGCACTGGCCACCCAGGCATTGTTTGAACGCGCCCTCAAGCGTTTTGGCGATGCGCCCGATCACCTGGCTCAGGTCGTCGTGGGCCGCCGTGAAGTAGGCGAAGTGCTGGTAGACAGCCCCAAAGTGGCGCTGGTCTCGGCCACCGGGTCCACCCGTATGGGTCGCGAAGTCGGACCGCGGGTTGCCGCACGCTTCGGACGCAGTCTGCTGGAGCTGGGCGGCAACAATGCCATTATCGTGAGCCAGTCGGCCGATCTGGATCTGGCGGTTCGCGGCATTCTGTTTGGCGCTATCGGCACCTGCGGCCAGCGCTGCACCTCTACGCGCCGCATTATTGCCCATCGTGACGTTATCCAGGAACTGACAGCGCGCCTGAAAAAAGCCTATGCCTCTGCCACCATTGGCAGTCCGCTGGAAGCCGGCACACTGGTGGGTCCGCTGATCGACAAGGCCGCGTTTGACGCCATGCAAAAAGCCCTGGCTGCGGCAGCAGAACAGGGCGGCACCGTTACCGGTGGTGAACGTGCACTGCAGGATACATATCCCGATGCTTACTACGTGAAACCTGCGATCGTGGAAATGCCCGGCCAGACAGAGGTAGTGCGTCACGAAACCTTTGCACCGATTCTTTACATCATGAGCTACGACAAGTTCGAAGACGCCATCGAGATGCAGAACGATGTGCCTCAGGGTCTGTCTTCTGCCGTCTTCACCACCGATCTGCGTGAGGCCGAGCAGTTCATGTCGGCGTCGGGCTCCGATTGCGGTATTGCAAATGTGAATATCGGCACCTCGGGCGCAGAAATCGGTGGCGCCTTTGGTGGCGAAAAAGAAACCGGCGGCGGTCGCGAATCCGGTTCCGATGCGTGGAAAGCTTATATGCGCCGCGCCACCAATACCGTCAATTATTCGCGCGAACTGCCGCTGGCACAGGGCATCCGTTTCGGCGAAGACTGAGTCGATGGTAAGGACTGATCCAGTGGAGAAGGCGGGCTATGACATATGCAATAGCCCGCTTTTTCTACGATAACAGTCTGCTGCGCGAACCACAACAGCCTGCTTTTCGACCATTTTTGCGAGCAATGCCATGGTGTCTTCCTTTCGCTTTGCCGAGCCGTTTGCCCAGGTGCAGGGTTCCCCTATCCGCGAGTTGTTCCGCTACCTGTCACAGCCGGGCATGATTTCATTTGCGGGCGGATACCCGGCGCCCGAACTGTTTGATGTGGCCGGACTACAGGCATCGCTGAGCGCGGTCACCAGCAACCCGGGAACCACTTTCTCCTATGGAGCGACTGAGGGCTGGCCCGCATTGCGCGAGTCGTTTGCCCGCATGAGCACCGACAGAGGCATTCCCACAGAGGCCAGTCAGCTGATCGTGACCAGCGGATCGCAGCAGGGCTTTGACCTGCTGCTGCGCTCATTCATACAGCCTGGTGATGCGGTGATTGTGCCCCGGCCCACCTACCCCGCTGCCTTGCAAGGATTGCGTCTGGCGGGCGCGCGCATTATTGGCGTGACCTGCGACAGCCACGGCCCGGATCCGCAGGAGCTGGTCACTGCGCTACAGACGCATCAACCCAAGCTGCTGTACCTGGTACCTACCTTTGCCAATCCCAATGGCGCCACCATCGATCTGGCCGGCAGACAACGTCTTCTTGCGCAGTTGCAGGACAGCAACTGCGTGCTGATTGAAGATGATCCCTATGGAGAACTGCGTTTTTCAGGCGAGGCCGTGCCTTCTTTCGCTGCACTGGCACATGGCACACCCGTGGCCGATCAGATCGTGTATCTGTCCAGCCTCTCCAAAATCGTTGCGCCAGGACTGCGTCTGGGCTGGATGCGTGCGCACCCCGACATTCTTCGCCGCTGCGTGCTGGCTAAACAGGTTGATGATCTGTGCACCGCCCCCTATCTGCAGGCGGTTGCCGCGCATTATCTGGAGTCGGGCCGTTATGAAGCCCACTTGCCCACGATCTGCCATGCCTACGGCGAGCGCGCCAGTCTGATGATCAGTTCCCTGAAGTCACACTTTGGCGACACGCTGAGTCTGCTCACGCCGGAAGGCGGCATGTTCCTGTGGGCACGACTGCAGGACGGATTGAACGCCACCGCACTGTTGCCGCTGGCCATTGAAGAAAATGTGATGTTTGTACCGGGCAGCGCCTTTTACGCCAGCCAGCCCGATCCGCAAAGCTTCCGCCTGAGTTTCACCATGAGCACGCCCGAACAGATTGTTCAGGGCAGCGAGCGACTCTATCGCGCAGTGCAGCGGCTGCAGGCGGCATAGTCTGTTGCATTACCAGATTTGTTATTTCAGTCTTCGGCCCTAATCTGCCGTGTTCGTCTGGCCTTTAGCCTTCAACAGTCTGTCTCTTTAGGCTTACACTTAGTCGGACTCGGGCGTGTCAGCCTTGCGATCAGACTTGCCGAGGAATTCGCTACCGATATCATCCGCCGCGTTCCTTTCGGACCCTTCATCGGACGCCCGATCAAAATCTGAATCAGCCCCCTTATCGGACTTTGCCGTAATGGCAGTCAGCCGATGTACATCCACTTCCGCATTTACCGGCTGCAGGGCCGGCATGGTTTTGACGGCCTTGGCTGAGAGGGTCTGGAAGCGATCCACTTTACCGGTCAGCCCCTGATTTCCCGCAAAACTGCGTACCACCGCGTTGTAATGGGTGCTTAAAGTACCAATGGTCCCGCCCAGTTTGCCCAGGTGTTCTGCGACCCTTGCAACCTGGTTGTAGACGTCTGTGGCCCGCTCACCGATAGCCTGGGCCTGTTCATTGCTGTCCGCCATCATCCACAGATAAGACACGGTGCGCAGGATGGGCATCAGTGTGGTATGCGACACCAGAATCACGCCACGTTCATAGCCATACTGAAAGATGTTCTGGGCATGACGCAGCGCCTCAATATACGCGCCTTCGATAGGCATGAACATGAGCACGAAGCCGGGGCTGTTCATGCCATCGAGCGCGGTGTAGTCCTTGGCCGCCAGCTGATCGATATGGCTGCGCACGGCGCGCAGATGCGCATCCAGAAACGTCTGTCTGGCTTCGTCTTCCGTGGCATTGAAGGCCTGTTCGTAGGAAACCAGCGACACCTTGCTATCCAGCACGATTTTCTTGCCATCCGGCAGGAAAACGATGAAGTCCGGATAATTGGCGCGCCCGTCTTCGCTGCGAAACAGCACCTGGGTGTCGAAGTGGGTGCCTTTGTGCAGACCGGCTGCCTCCAGTGCGCTTTCCAGCTGCATCTCGCCCCAGTTACCGAGCGCCTTTTTATCACCCTTGAGCGCACGCGCCAGTGCCTGCGCGTCCTGAGTCATCTTCAGACCCATATCCATCAGTTGTCCAATCTGCGAGCGAAGCATGCTATGGCCTTGCAGCGATTGATCGTGAACCTCATTGACGCGTGTCTGGAAGCGATCGATCTGCTCTCTTAAGGGTTGCAGCAGGCCTTCAATAGATTGACGACTGTTGCGCGAGAAGGTCTGCTCTTTCTCTTCAAAAATTCGCGTTGCCAGATTTCTAAATTCCGTACTCAACTGCTCACGCGACGTCTCGAACTGTGCCCGCATGGCCTCCAGGCTCTGCGCCTTATAGGCGTAGTCTGCCTTCAGGGAAATATGCTGCTTCTCCAGCTCGTTTCTTGCGGTTTCCTGTTCACGCAGATTCGACTCCATCTGCAGCAGTCTGTCGCGATGCATGGCATTCTGCTGATCTGCGTGAGACAGTTGCGCGCGCAATTCGGCCAGCTGATTGGACAGCGTGTCCTTGAGCGTATCAAGTTCGCGATATTGCAGTTGTAATTGTTCGAAGCGTGCACGTTCTTCTTCGCGCCGGCGGTCACGCTCTTGCAGCATGTCCTGCAGGCCCGCCGCCCTTGCCCGCGCACTGGCCAGGCGGTAGTTCATGAACAGGGCGCAGAAAATAATACCCAATACGATGCCCGCGAGCACCAGCAACCACAGCATGGGCAAGGTCTGCAGCGCGCTCATCACTTGTGTCATGAACGCGCTCCGTCAAAGCGGATTGACAAGCGGCGTTGAATCACAGAAAGCAGTCTGACGCTCACAGATTCGACGACAGAAAAGACGACAGTCACAGGCATGGCAACGATATCCTAAATGGCAGCCCGACGATACGGGCATGTCATGCATTCTATCGCAAACGCGTGCAGCGCCGCGTTGATCCTGGCTACGATATCCCTGGAATCAACCTTGTTGCCGCCTATCGCATTACACGCAATCGCGATCTCTGCGACGTCCGACTCTACTTCTGTGCCCGACTACAATTGCTTGCGCTGCATCTGATCCGCAATGTATTCGGCCTGACGAATTGCCAGCGACACAATGGTCAGTGTGGGATTCTCGGTAGCGCCCGATGTGAACTGACTGCCATCAGAGATAAAGAGATTGGCAATATCATGCGTCTGACCATGTTTATTGCAAACGCCATCCTCCGCTTTGGCGCTCATGCGGCACGTGCCCAGATTGTGTGTGGATGGGTACGGTGGCGTGCGAAATACCTTGCGCGCGCCCGCTGCCTCGTACAGGGCAATACTTCGCTCAAAGGCATGATTACGCATGGCTTCATCGTTGGGATGATCATCGAAGTGCACATTGGGTACGGCCAGTCCGTGCTGATCCTTCTCATCGTGATTCAGCGTAATACGGTTGGTCTCGCGCGGCATGTCTTCACCCACAATCCACAAGCCGGCAGTGCGTGTATAGGCATCCATGTAGGAGGCAAAATCGCTGCCCCAGCCACCGGGATTCAGGAATGCGGCATAGAAGGACAGACCCAGGGCGATGGTTTCAAGTTCATAGCCGCCCACAAATCCACGTTTGTCATTGTGTTCGGCTTCATCCTGCACTATGCCGGCCATCGTTGTGCCACGATAAAAATGCACCGGCTCGTCAAAGACGGCATATACCGACCCCGTGGTATGACGCATGTAATTGCGCCCGACCTGCCCCGAGCTGTTGGCCAGCCCGTCGGGGAATTTGGACGACTCGGAAAGCAGCAGCAGACGTGGCGATTCAATCGAATTGCCGGCCACGCAGACAACGCGCGCAGCCTGACGCTGTTCCTTGCCATCCTTGTCAAAATACACCACGCCTGTCACCTTGCCCGCCGCATTATGTTCGATGCGGGCCACATGACATTCGGTACGCAGATCAAGCTTGCCGGTTTTTTCTGCTTTGGGAATCTCGGTATACAGGGTCGACCATTTGGCTCCCATCTTGCAGCCCTGAAAGCAGAAGCCCTGCTGGATACAGGCGCCGCGGCCGTCACGCGCACGACTGTTGATCGCCATATGACCGGTGCTGACTTTTTTGTAGCCCAGTTTGGTGGCGCCGTTATACATGATCTTGAAATTGTTATTGCCAGGCAGACCGGGAATGCCATTGGTGCGCGTCACGCCCATCTTGTCTTCAGCGCGGGCGTAATACGACTCCATTTCCTTCAGGGTAATCGGCCAGTCCAGCAGATTGGCGTCCTTGACCTCTCCATAGTGGGTACGCGCGCGGAATTCATGTTCCTGAAAGCGCAATGACGCGCCAGCCCAGTGTGTGGTGGTTCCGCCCACCGTTTTACAGATCCACGCCGGAAGGTTTGGAAAGTCTTTGGCGACGCGCCAGGTACCTGATGTTGTTCGCTTGTCGAGCCAGGCCAGCTGGCCGAAGGACTTCCATTCGTCCTGAATAAACGATTCTGTGCTTTGACGCGCACCGGCCTCCAGTATGACGACCTTGATGCCTTTCTGACACAATTCATTGGCCAGCGTACCGCCGCCTGCGCCCGAACCGATGATGACAACAACGCTGTCATCCTTGTGATCAAAACTTGCCATGATGCTTATCTCCTTGTTACTGCCTGGATGCTCCGGTCTGTGTGCCGGGGCTGATTATGATTTCATTGCGGGACTGGCGTCCTGCGGTGGGTCGGGCAACCATTTGAGATCGTCAAAACCGTGAGAAAGATATCCGCCTCGACTCCACACCTCACCTTCGTAGCCGAAGTGCTTGAAAGCCATATCATTGTCATAAATGGATGTGATGCACTGACCGCGTACCGCCTGAAAGAACGGGTCACTTTCCATTTTTTGCAGCTGCGCGGTCTGCTTTTCCAGTGACAGACCGGAGAACTGCCCACCGGCCTGCTGATTGAGTTTGTCCACGCCCTCTTTCAGCAGTTTTGCCTTGTCGCCGTCCGTCATCTGCGCATCCAGATCCTTGACCAGCAATGCGTAAACTGCATCGGGCAGATCCTTGTGCGGATACAGCGCCTTGCCCATGGCCAGCAGCGTCTCAGCCTGAGTCTGATTCAGGTGTGTGGTTTCCAGTGCCCAGACGCGCGATGGCGCCACAAGCGCAAGCGTGGAGCCTGCCGCCAGCACCCCGGTAAGTATGGCGGCGCCGCGCAGAAACTCCCTACGCGACAGCCCGGTACAGGGTCTGGTTTTCTGTAACATGATTGGTGTGTCCATCATTCCTCCGATATGCCAATATGCCGTTGTGAAGCGATTCGGGTATTAAGGCCCGCCTGACTTCTTTCTGTTATGTATTCATTATGTGCTTTGGCGATGGCAGCAGGTAACAACCATTTACTACATACGTAGAGGAAAACCCCAGTATTGGAGAATGCGTCAGGGGGATGACAGAGGGAAGAGACAGGGGACGGAGGTGGAAAAGAGACAGTGAGAAGTGGCAGGAGAACAAGGGAGGAAATTCGGCGCTCTCTTGCTGCGGACAAGGTTTGAACGATGCTTTGCAATAGATCTGTCTGTTGCTGTCTACAGTGATTGACCGGAGCTTGTGAATGGGTGCGCGCAGGCTGCGACCATGGGCAGCACCACGCCGCAGTTACAAATGACGAACGAAGAGAATACCTGGGCGATCAGCCGACCAGTGCAATTTTTTCAGTGTGGGGGCGTTTAGGTGTCGTACAGGCGTCTGCGATTGCAGGCTCGGCGCCCGCTGAGGCGTAGCGGACCGCCTGATAGCGCATACAGGTGACGCGCAGGAACGATGTAAAGTTGGTGGCTTCACCCCGATAGGCATAGACCTCATCGTAAAGGCGGGCAATCAGCTGATTGGTGGTCGTGCCGTCACGGCGCGCCAGCTCGGCCAGAATTTCCCAGAACATGTTTTCCAGCTTGATACTGGTGACCACCTTGGCGATACGTACCGAACGGCTGCGGCACTCGTACATAATGGGATCCGTATGAGAATAAATGCTGCACATTGTTGGCTCCTGCTGCAGCCCGCCGACAGACCAGGTCTCAGCCGTTGGCTGGCTGACCTGTACGACCCGCTGATCTGAAGACAACCGGGTCGAAACGCGACGACGCTGCAATTGTTATTGATCTGATCACGGTGATCCGTGTGTTTTTATCTTACCACTTTGCGGCACTGGCAAACCATTTCATTTCAGGCCCTGCACAGCGCTCGAGGCCTTCAAGGTAGAAGAGATGATACTGACAGACTACTGATAATGCCCGTGCCGCTGCAGCACTTCAATCTTATAGCCATCCGGATCCAGAATGAAAAAGAACCGGGCCAGTAAGGTATCGCCATCGTAGAAAGACTTAATGTCCAGCGGAGACAGGCCGGCGGCAAGCAGGCGTGCGTGTTCGGCGTCCAGATCATCGACACAGACGGCGACATGTCCATAGCCGTCGCCATGGGTATAGGGTTCCTCGCGGCCCTTGTTCCAGGTCAGTTCGATTTCCATGTCATTCTGCGCATTGCGCAGATAGGACAAGGTGAAATCCGGAAAATCCAGTTCGTGAGACGGCTCCAGGCCGAAAGCGGTTTTGTAGAAAGCTTTGGATGCGGCCAGATCGCGGCAGCGCACCATGACGTGTATGATTTTTGCCAAATTGTATTCCCCTTCGCATAAACAGACGTGCACGATTCGGGCATGAAGCTGGCACCCGCGAATCGTATGCATACCGGTCAATTATGAAAGGGATACAGGCGCTGCTGGTAATAACCGATTACTACAGCGGCTTGTCCCTGCCTATTTGCAGATCCCGCCAGTGATATCGCAGACCTGCTTTGCAATGTTTCTGGCCTGTGTTGCGTTGTTGCGGTATTTCTCACATTACCTGTGAAAAGGGCCTGCGCGCAGGCAGGCCCATGACAGTCAGAAGCGTCAGTTCCCCTGATCAGAAGGCAGGAACGATAGCGCCTTTGTATTTCTCTTCGATGAATTTTTTCACATCATCGGTTTGCAGGGCTTTCACCAGTTTCTCGATAGCAGGTGATTTGGCTTTGTCTTCTGTCGTGGCAACCAGGTTGGCGTATGGGGAGTCTGAGCCTTCAATGAAAAGGGCATCTTTGGTTGGGTTCAGACCGGCTTCCAGCGCATAGTTGGTGTTGATCAGTGCCAGGTCTACATCATCCAGTACGCGAGGCAGCATAGCGGCTTCCAGTTCCTTGAACTTCAGGTTCTTCGGATTGTCGGTCACATCGCGTGCCGTTGCCAGCAGATTGCTGGGGTCTTTCAGTTTGACCAGACCTTGCTTTTGCAACAGCAGCAGAGAACGTGCGCCATTGGACGGGTCGTTAGGAAGGGCAACGAGGGCGCCATCTTTCAGCTCAGAAATGTTTTTGATTTTTTTGGAGTACGCACCAAAGGGCTCAACGTGGACGTTGCCCACTGCAACCAGGTGAGTACCCTTTTCCTTGTTGAAGGTATCCAGGTAAGGTTTGTGCTGGAAGAAGTTGGCATCAATCTGCTTTTCTTCAACCTGCTGGTTGGGCTGAACGTAATCCGTGAAAACCCTGATGGTCAGATCCACGCCTTCCTTGGCCAGTACGGGTTTGATGTGCTCAAGGATTTCCGCATGAGGAACGGGCGTGGCGGCAACGCTGAGTTTTTCATTTGCAATTGCCGACAGGCTGACCAGGGAACTGGCAACAAGCAGGCCGCCCAGGATATGTTTTAATTTCATTTGCAATACTCCTTATTGCTGTTTTCGATTGAAATAATTAACCAGATAATCACCCACGGTCTGCACAAGCTGGACCATGACGATAAGAATAACCACAGTCACAATCATGACTTCAGTCTGATAGCGGTGATAGCCATAGCGGATTGCCAAATCTCCCAGACCACCGGCACCAACGACGCCCGCCATGGCGGAATAACCGATGAGCGCAATCGTGGTGACCGCGACGGCACTGATAATACCGGTAGTGGCTTCTGGCAGCAGCGCCCACAACACGGTCTGCCGGGAATCGGCACCCATGGCGCGACAGGCTTCAGATATCCCGGGATCCAGCTCACGCAGCACGTTTTCCACCAGGCGGGCAAAAAACGGCGCGGCACCTATCACCAGCGGCAGAATCGCCCCGCCCACACCCAGTGTGGTGCCCATGATGACGCGCGTAACAGGCATGAGCACAATCAGCAGAATCAGAAACGGCAGGGACCGCAGAATATTCACGATCAGCGAGACATATTGGTAAACACGCCGATTTTCCAGCAGCTGCCGCGGGCTTGTCAAAAAGAGATAAACCCCCAGCGGCAGACCAATAATCACGGTCCCTAACAGCGACCCGCCCGTCATCAGAAGGGTATCAATGGTGGCCTCACCAATCTGGGGCCAGTCTACCGTACTCCAGTTCATCCTCTCAGTACCTCATAGCGGACGTTGTTATCAACAAAAAAGCGCCTTAGCGGCTCATAACTTGCCGGATCGGCATCCACTGCCAGCACCAGCTGTCCATAAGGCGTATCCTTGATTTTTCCGACGGAACCCTGCAGGATGCTGAGGTTGACATTCAGATTGCGGCTGGCCTGACTCAGCAGGGGCTGACCGGTATTGTCGCCACGATACGTGAGACGCACGATACGGCCCTGCACGCCTTCAATCAGGTCCTTCCACCCATCGGCATCCACCCCGCTTTCATTAAGCAGCGACAGCGTGGTTTCGTGCTGCGGATGCAAAAAGACGTCAACGACATTGCCGGATTCGGCGATTCGACCCTTTTCAATGATGGCCACCCGGTCGCACACCGTTCGGATCACATCCATACTGTGCGTAATCAGCACGATGGTAATACCAAAGCGCCGGTTGATGTCCAGCAGCAGATTCAGAATGGACTGCGTTGTTTCAGGGTCCAGCGCGCTGGTTGCCTCGTCGCACAGCAGCAGATTCGGGTCATTGGCCAGGGCGCGTGCAATACCGACGCGCTGTTGCTGCCCGCCGGAGAGCTGTCTGGGATATTTGTAGGCATGATCGCTCAGACCCACCAGATCCAGCAGCTCCAGGGCACGTTTGTTGCGTGCAGCTTTATCCACGCCGGCCAGTCTTAGGGGGAAAGCGACATTCTGCAAAACGGTGCGGCTGGTCAGCAGATTGAAGTGCTGAAACACCATGCCGATTTTCTGACGCAATGTCCTTAGGGCGGAGGCAGATACCGTGGTAATGTCCTGTCCGTTGAGAAAAACGCTTCCGCTGCTTGGACGTTCCAGCAGGTTGAGCATGCGGATGAGCGTGCTTTTTCCGGCCCCGGAACGTCCGATAATGCCGAAAATTTCCCCGGGTTGGATATCCAGGCTGACACCAGCCAGCGCCTCAACCACTTTGTCGCGGGAGGCGTAGGATTTATGAATATTCTTTAGCTGAATCAACTTGCATACTC
>JAFAGQ010000249.1 GCA_023422555.1 Pseudomonadota bacterium | reverse complement strand
TCATCTGGGTCATCATTGCCATGCTGATTGGTGGCGCCATTGGTCTGCATTTGTCACGCAAGGTGGAAATGACGCAGATGCCCGAACTGGTCGCCATTCTGCACAGCTTTGTGGGTCTGGCTGCGGTGCTGGTGGGCTACAACAGCTATATCGAACTGCAGCAGCATGCCATGCCTGAAGGGGCGCTGCTCAATATCCACCTGACCGAAGTGTTCCTGGGTGTCTTTATTGGTGCGGTCACCTTCACCGGTTCCATCGTGGCTTTCGGTAAACTGCGTGGCACGTTCAGCTCCAAACCACTGTCACTGCCGCACAAGCACAAGCTGAATGCTGCAGCGCTGATTGTGTCGGCCCTTTTGCTGTGGAGTTTTGTGTCCAATGGCGGCTCCACCTTTGCGCTGATTATCATGACTGTGATTGCGCTGGCCTTTGGCTGGCATCTGGTGGCTTCCATTGGTGGCGCCGATATGCCAGTTGTGGTATCAATGCTCAACTCCTATTCCGGCTGGGCGGCAGCCGCGGCAGGTTTCATGCTGGCCAACGATCTGCTGATTGTGACCGGTGCGCTGGTGGGCTCTTCAGGTGCCATTCTGTCGTACATCATGTGCAAGGCCATGAACCGTTCATTCGTGTCGGTGATTGCCGGTGGTTTCGGTACTGATGGGAGCAGCAGCGGTAGTGGTGGCGAAGAAGAAACCGGCGAGTACCGGGAAATCAAACCCGAAGACGTGGCCGAGATGCTCAAGGGCGCCAATTCTGTCATTATCGCGCCGGGCTACGGCATGGCGGTGGCGCAGGCCCAGTATCCGGTGGCCGAGATCACCTCACTGCTGCGCAAGCAGGGTGTGGATGTGCGCTTCGGTATTCATCCCGTTGCGGGTCGTCTGCCGGGGCATATGAACGTGCTCCTGGCCGAAGCCAAAGTGCCTTACGATATCGTGCTGGAAATGGACGAAATCAATGAGGACTTTGACGAGACCGATGTGGTACTGGTCATTGGCGCCAACGATACGGTCAACCCCGCCGCAGCGGAAGATCCGTCCAGCCCCATTGCCGGCATGCCGGTACTGGAAGTGTGGAAGGCGCGTGATGTGGTTGTGTTCAAGCGTTCAATGAACACGGGTTACGCGGGCGTACAGAACCCGCTGTTCTATCGCGATAACACCAGCATGTGTTTCGGTGACGCCAAGGCAACGGTGGAAGCCATTCTGGCTGCACTCAAGTCCTGATTGGCATCAAAGGCGGGGGCCTGCGCCCTCGCCTGCCGCGACTTCGTCCATTCTTGCGGTATGCTTTAGTTTTTTCCGCCACCCCTCTGCTGTATGCCTGTCCTTCCTCCGCTACCCGTCAAAAATGGTGTTGCCCCCAGCCGCGTCTATCTGCCCCGTGAATCGTGGCCGAATCTGCTGAGTTTTCTGCTCGACAAGTTTCCCCACATGGATGCCGATACGCTCAGACAGCGCCTGGACAAAGGCGATATGGTGGATGGCGAGGGACGGCCGTTTTCACTGAGCAGTGCATTTGTGCCGGACAGCTGGCTCTGGTATTACCGCGAAGTGCCTGTCGAAACGGTTGTACCGTTCGACATCGATATCCTTTATCAGGATGAGCTGCTGATCGCCATCGACAAGCCGCACTTTATGGCAAGTATTCCAGGAGGTCGACACCTGCATGAGACAGCGCTTGTGCGACTGCGCGAACAGCTGGGCAATCCACATATCAATCCGATACATCGACTGGACCGCGACACGGCTGGCGTGCTGGTGTTCTGCGCGGACAAGGATCGTCGTGGCGTCTACCAGACCCTTTTCCAGACCCGCTCGGTGCACAAGATATACGAAGCCGTTGCGCCCTGGCGTGAATCCCTGTCATTTCCATTGATTCGCGAAAGTCTGATCCGTCGTAGCGGCCAGGTCTTTGTCATGCATGAGATTGAAGGACCGCCCAACAGTCGCACCCGCATTGAAGTGCTGACGCATAACGACACGCACGGCCATTATCGACTGGAGCCCGTCACCGGCAGAAAGCATCAATTGCGGGTGCACATGAACGCACTGGGCATTCCCATCTGCAATGACGAATACTATCCTGTACTGCAGCCGCTGCGCGAAGAAGAAACGTTTGAAAACCCGCTGCAGCTGCTCGCCCGCAGCATGCAGTTCACCGATCCGGTCACCGGAGAAGAAAGAGTCTTTGAAAGCAGACGGGAACTAGAGATGGTGGCCGATCTGAAGAAGTGATCGTTCACCGGCTTGAATCGCGCACACCGAACTGATTCGCAACACTGCGTTCCAGGAACAACTGGCGCGGTGGCAAAGCATTAATGCGTTTGTTATTTATCACAAGTGTGGTACTGCCGCCGCCATCAAGATTCAGGGCATCGCGTACGCCCAGCGAACGGTAAACGCGCGCCAGCTGGGTCAGCGAGAATCCCACAAAGTCGGGCAGCCTGCCTTCGGCTACCACAATATAAAGCCATCGCCTGTCAGGGCTAAGCCCCACGGAACTGCGCGGATAGAGTCCCCGCGCATTGCTGTAGCAACTGGCAGACGCACTGCGCGCGCAAACAAAACGACCATCCTGCAGATTCTGCCATCCTGCAATCACCGTGTTCCACGAGGGATCAACCCGCGACATGTGGTTGGGCGGATCAATGCGGCAGCGATTGTCGCGGGTGCAGGCCAGAAAAGCGTGCTGATGCGTGTCACGACTCTTGTCCCAAAGCTGTCCATCGCTCACCACCAGCCCCTGAGGGCGAAATTGCGGATCAAAGAACGAGGCGTTGATTGCCACGTTCAGCCGATTGCGAAAGGCAAAATTTCTGACTGTGGTGGCTTCTGACCCGGGCGCGGTGCCCACCAGGCTGATCGACGGACACGATAAGTCAACCTTGACGACATGCACATGCCCGTTTTCCAGGGTGCTATGTGTGATGCAGGGTGTGACCTGGTCGGTATTTTGCGCTGCGGCGGGCAGGGCAGCAGCGATGCCCCACCCTGTAATCAGCACGGCCAGAAGGTTTTTCATGCGCAGAAGTCTTCCATCAATGTATATCGCAGCGATAGAGTATACCAACCATGACGACAACAACTGCGCAGGCTCGGGATGCTCCGGTCACACCGTACGGGAACGCATCGTATTACTGCGATGACGCGCCAGATACAGACGATCCAGTCCCCACACGACCAGCATGGTCAGGCCGGTGACCGGAAAGATCAGCCCGAAAATGACCAGGCCGATCACCCAGCCACGCATATCCGGCAAATGCTCTGGTATGCGAGGTGCACCCAGACTGCCGGCAGGTCGCCGTTTCCACCACATCACAAAACCCGTCACGGCCATCGCAACCAGACCCAATGCGATAATGGCGCACAGCAACTGATTCACCCAGCCAAAATACGTGCCCATATGCAGTGAGACCGCGAAGGAAATAATTTTGGCGATGATGCCATACTCGCTGTATTGCACGCCATTGAGGATCTTGCCGCTGTACTGGTCCACATTGATGACTTTCTCGCCGCGTGGATCACCAGGATAGTAGGAAACCGAATAGACACCGGTTTTGCTGGCCGGCAGGGCTATCGAATACTCATCCGGAATCTGGTTGGCATGCGCCACCGCCATGATGTCGTCAATGGCTACCGGTTCGGCTGGGGCCATCTGGTGTCCGGCATGTCCATGAGACATATCCATGGCATGACCGTCACTCATGGTGTGACCTCCCGATGATTCGGGCACAGTCAGCAGTCCGGCTCCCCACGCCGTCTTATCCAGCGGAAGATCCTGCACGCGCGCCGGGTTGGCCCCGTTGGTCGATTGCGCCTGATGCGCTTCATGACCGCCGTTTCCGTCATGCCCTGCGTTCCCTTCATGACCTCCATGTCCTTCATGACCTTCATGCTGCGCCGACACAGCCCCTGGCGGGTCTGGTGGATAGCCCAGGTTGACCTGCGCCACCAGTTGTTTGAACTGCGCACCCCAGGTACTTGTCCAGGGCAGGCCGGACGACACAAAAAAGACTGCGCCCACGGCCAGCACAATGCCCATGGTTGCGTGGATCTCGCGCCAGAACGGGCGACCCTTTTTGCTCAGATCAGGCTTGATAGCCTGCTTCATCCCCTTGCGACGACGCGGCCACCACAGAGCCACACCTGTTCCGACCATGATCAGAGTCCAACAGGCAGCCAGTTCCATGACCACTTCACCCGTCTTGCCGAGCAGCAGGCCCCGGTGTATCTGTCGGGCCAGACCAATCCAGTACGTGGCATTAAATTTGAGCGTCGGCATTTTGGCCAGAATTTCACCCGTATATGGGTCCAGAAAAATACTGGACTTGCCGTCTACCGGATCGGAATACGTAAACTGCGCACTACGGTCTGGCGCATTATGGATTTCCGCAGTCAGTATGGGAACCCCATCGGGCGTGTTGTCCTGGGCAATTTCATACAGGGTCTGCTGAGGCAGCCGAGGCGACGATTGCGGCGTCACATACAACTGCGACTTGTAGGCGACGGCCTCAATCTGGGGTTTATACAGATAGATTGTGCCGGTAATACCCAGCACGATAAGCAGAGGCATAACAAAAAGTGCGGCGTAAAAATGCCAGCGCCAGAGCATGGCATAGCGCGCCATCGGAGCGGCTTGCGTAACTTCCGGATTCTGCAACTCCGGAGCAGCGTTGGCGTGAGATGATTGGGACATCTTTCGATTCCTTGAAAACAGAGATAACGAAACCAGCAGACATCACCCCTGGCCGGTAGCGACCACAGGATCATGTCAGCAGCTAAGCAGTTTTCAGGAAAGGACAGGTGGCGCCCGCGACAGCGGCACAAAGGCCGGACGGGCATAATAGTAGGCATGCTGATGCTGAGGGGCAATCCGGCTGACAAAGCCATAGGACATATCGGGCAGAGCCGCCACCAGCAACACAGGCAGATTATGTGAGAAGAAACCGCAGTACAGACACTCGGCAGCATGAGCACCGTGCCCACTCTGATCGCCCTGACCACCATGATGGCCGGAAGCCGAATGCGAGTTCGCGAGGTGACTGTCGACCCCCTTATCTGCGACTGGGTTTTCAGGCTCTGCGCCAAAGCAGATATCGGCCAGGAAAATATCGGCTATACCAGACTTGTTCGCAGACGTTTCGCCGGTTGCCACAGGAGCTTGTGTTGCTCCCGCCGTCGCATTGTGCGTCCCGCCATGAGCAAGATACTGGTTTTTCAGTGCATTGACGCCAGGCATGAACACGGCCAGGCAGATGGCAAGAATGCCAAGCCATGCAGTGATGCGAGTGCCTGTGGTACGTGTCATAGAGGGTGTCAGAATCAGTCCGAACAAGTTCGGGAGATATGCCTGGAAAAGCCAAGTTTACCCGAAAATGGCCCCCCCATGCCATTGAGCCCTCCCTTGCCTTGCCGCCAGCCGACAACTGAAACTTCACCCTGGCCGAAACGGTCAGTCCCGGGCGATTGGCGCATCCTTGGTGTTGGACCATTGACTCCAGGAGCCGGGATATAGCGATGCGCCCGACAAACCTGCGATTTCCATGGCCAGCAGATTGTGGCAGGCTGTCACGCCTGATCCGCACTGACTGATGACCCGCTCTGGCTGCTGTCCCTGCAGACTGGCGCCCAGTTCCTGACGTAGCGTTTCTGCATTCTTGAAGGCGCCGTTGGCCTGCAGATTGTCCTTGAAGAAGCGATTGGCCGCCCCCGGAATATGACCGCCCACCGGA
>JAFAGQ010000229.1 GCA_023422555.1 Pseudomonadota bacterium | reverse complement strand
TCGTGTTATAGACCCTGGCCACGATGCCGGCACAGAGCATGAAAGAAATGAAAAAACCAAAAATAAACCCCGGCACTGGATAATGAGTGCCAGGGACATCGTTACGTCATTGTCTCCAATTCCACGGGAAATTGCAAGCCTTGGGACGAAAGTTGCTAATCCTTTGAAAACAATCGAAAATAGTTGATTAAGGTGGCCCGTCTGAATCCTGTCAAAATCCGGTGAAATCCTGTTTGGGGCCCGAGTTTGCCTCTCGCGCGCATTCCCGGGCAGCTATCGGTATCAGGCGCCGGCCTCTCCATCAAAAGGGCTCTGATCAGGCTCGGCCGGACGGCGCGAGCGCAGATTGAGCAGTGCATACAGAATGATGGCTCCAAACGTTGCGGTACCGATGCCTTCGAGTTTGAAGGCACCAAACTGCAGGGTGAAATTGCCTGCACCCATCAGCAGCGTCACAGCCGCAACAATCAGATTACGGTTGTCGCCGAAATCCACCTGATTGACCACCCAGATACGAGCACCGGCAATGGCGATCAGACCAAACACCACCATGGACACGCCGCCGAGCACCGGCCCGGGAATGGCATGGATGAGCGCACCGAACTTGGGAGAGAAACCCAGCAGAATGGCAATGCACGCCGCAGCCACGAAAACCAGTGTCGAATAGATACGGGTCACGGCCATCACACCGATGTTTTCTGCATAGGTAGTCACGCCCGTGCCACCTACCGAACCCGAAATCATGGTGGCCACACCGTCACCCACAAAGGCACGTCCCAGATACTGATCCAGATTCTGGCCGGTCATTGCACTGACGGCGCGGATATGGCCCAGGTTTTCAGCGATCAGAATCACGGCTACCGGAACCATCACGCTGATGGCCGACAGACTGAAGGTTGGCGATACCAGGGTGGGCAGGCCGAACCAGGCCGCCGCTTGCACGCCGGAAAAATCGATGGGCGTTCCCAGACCGGCAACATTGGTCAGCAACCAGTACACAACGCAGGCAGCAATGAGACCCAGGAGAATCAACAAGCGTTGAATCATGCCACGCGTGAAGACGGCGACGCTGGCGACACACAAAATGGTCATCAGTGCCATCATCGCATCAAAGGTGGATCCAGAGCCCATGGCGCCCTTGGCGGCAATGGGTGCAAGGTTCAGGCCGATCACGGCCACAATGGCGCCCGTCACAACGGGAGGCATGAG
Organism: Pseudomonadota bacterium; assembly: GCA_023422555.1. Lineage (GTDB taxonomy): Bacteria > Pseudomonadota > Gammaproteobacteria > Burkholderiales > Burkholderiaceae_B > Advenella. The sequence continues at coordinate 2,481 of JAFAGQ010000229.1, read as the reverse complement.
TTTTTCGATCCAGGCCGACCCATTGCCTCGACTATTGGCATACCAGACCACCAGACCGATCAGCGTATAGACCAGGCCGCAAGCGATAATGGCGCCCAGCGCCACAGAGATATTGGCATTGAGGCCACTGCCGGTATAACCGGTAACGGAAATGACGCCGCCGATAAACGCAAAGCTTGAGCCCAGATAGCTGGGAACACGACCGCCGACAAAAAAGAAAAAGATCAGCGTTCCAATCCCGGACATCAGCACGGCCAGATTGGCATCAAATCCCATCAGCAGCGGCGCCAGGACGGTTGCGCCGAACATGGCAACCACGTGCTGCGCACCCATGACCGCCGTCTGCGGCCATGACAGGCGTTCGTCCGGTGCTACAATCTGATGGTCGCGGGCACGCTCAACGCGTCGCCAGATTGGAAAAAAAGGTCCATTCATTTACTTTCCCCACTCAAGGTATGATTTGATGTTTTGCCGGTATGAAGTTTACGGCCAGAGTGGGACGCAGAGCAAGCAAATCGCGGGTGACGGCGGGTCAGCCAGCGCCTGATGTTTTATTTTCAGCGCATAATGTTCTGCATGCTATTGGTAGCGCGCTCTGCGGCATTCTATGGGATGCGTTCTCTTGGACCTGTTTCAGCTCGAGCCTTTTAGCAAATTCCTTGTAGCAGTTACCTTGTAGTGGTTCCTTTTTGCCGCGCCTTTTTAACGATCCACCCTTAACAAAAAGCTGTATCTATGTCTCACACCGATTTCTGGATTATCCGCCATGGCGAAACCGACTGGAATGCCGAACGCCGCCTGCAGGGCTGGCGCGATATTCCACTCAATGACAATGGACTGGCACAGGCCGCCCGCCTGGGCGAACATCTGCAACAGCATTTCGCAGACGCCCATCCCGCACATATCTACACCAGCGATCTGGAACGCGCCTATCAGACTGCCCTGCCCTATGCGCTTGCGCGCGGCAAGACGGTAAAGCAGTTACCCGGTTTGCGCGAGCGCAATTATGGCGTGCTGGAAGGTCAGCTGTGGTCATCCCTTGCGGGCTTCGATTCTGCACGCAATCACAACCTGGCCATTGAACTGGATCCGCAAGAGCACAAGGCGGAAGACCTGGCTACGTTCTATTCGCGAATCCGTGAAACACTTATGGCGCTGGCACAGCAACATCGCAATGAAGTCGTCATGATCGTCAGCCACGGTGGTGCCATCGATATGATGTGGCGTGCCGCGGGGAACCATCCACCAGATACGCCACGCGAATTTACCCAGCGCAATACCAGCATCAATCGTCTGCGAATTCTGGATGATGATACCTGGCAGATTGTCTCGTGGGCTGATGCTTCGCATCTTCCTGCGGTTACGGCCTGAAGAAGTTATTTACGATCTTAGCGCCGCAAGATGAATCTGCTCTATCTTGAGAGAGTTCAGCGACGAGAAGCAGGAACTTGTTGGTGTTCGCAAACCTGATTCAGTGCTTGCAAACAATATTATTGTCGGCGCGGCTTGCGGCCCGCGCGGCTCATGGCGCGGTCGTATAGCGCATTGGGAATAAAGCGCATGAGTCTGGCAACAATGCCCATTTGCCAGGGTATTACCGTATAGCGCCGGCCCGCCTCAATGGCTTTTGCAGCACGCTGTACAAAGTCCGCAGGCTTCATCAGAAAAGGCATGGGATAGGGGTTCTTCTTTGTCATGGGCGTGTCAATAAACCCAGGCGCGATGGTCACCACCTTCACGCCGGTGCCATACAGATCAATTCGAAGACTTTCCAGAAAAACGGTGGTGGCTGCTTTTGAAGCACTATAGGCACTGGAGCCAGGCAGACCGCGTACGCCTGCCACACTGCTGATGCCGACCAGCGTGCCCGCGCCCCGCTGCTGCATGGATGGAATAAAGGGTTCAAACGTCGCCCCCATGCCAAGTACATTGGTCTCGATGACATCGCGAAAGACTTCGGCATCTTCAGGAATACCATTCAAAATGCCGACACTGATACCTGCGTTTGCAATCACAATATCCACCGGACCGGCCTGCAGGAAGTCAGCAGCCGCACGATTCACATCTGCGGCAACTTTGACATCACCCACATAGCAACGGGCAGGTTGTGACAACTGTACAGCCAGGGCCTGTAATTTATCCGAGGAGCGCGCAAAAAGACCCAGCTCTGCACCCTGGCTGTCGTAATGCCTGGCGAAGGCCTCGCCAAGACCACTGCTTGCACCGGTAATAAAAACTCGCATACGTTCCGTATTATCGATGCGCAACTATGACAGCTGCAATTATCACAGTTGTGGTCAATTACAGTTGTGACTGCAGGTAGTTCTGGATGCCGATACGGTCGATCAGGCGCAGTTGCTGCTCAAGCCAGTGAGCGTGATCTTCTTCGGTATCTTCCAGTTGTACGCGCAGCATTTCGCGAGTGACATAGTCACCTGCTTCTTCGCAGAGGGCAATGCCTTTTTTCAGATTCTCACGAAC
>JAFAGQ010000180.1 GCA_023422555.1 Pseudomonadota bacterium | reverse complement strand
GCAAGAGTTTTCGCGATACCAAATTTTACCGCCGCCGCAAGCGCTGGCTGGCATAGGAGCAGAGCGTGAGTGACTATTTTGATGCTCTCGAAGTCCGTGGACAGGAACAGCGTGAAGCCGATCTGTTTGCGGCGCTTCCCAGGGCGCTTGCGATGGCAAGGGAACGCGCGCCGGCCATTGCCGCGCAATTGCAGGATCTGTCGCCTGACGACATGACCAGTCGGGATGCATTGGCCGCCATTCCGGTGCTGCGCAAGTCTGAGCTGCTCAGACAACAGCTGGCGCAGCGCAGGCAGACGGCAGACCAGAGCAATGACAAGGCCGTTAATGCATCAGAGTCGGTGGTGCAGCGCGTTTTTGGCGGCTTCTCTACGATAGGCTGGGGTGAAGCAGCCCGCGTGTTTGCCTCTCCGGGACCCATTTACGAACCCGAAAGCAAACGCGCCGATTACTGGCGATTTGGCCGCGCCCTGTACGCAGCCGGCTTTCGCGCCAACACCTTGCTCTACAACTGCTTTTCCTATCACTTTACCCCTGCCGGCTCCATGTTTGAAACAGCGGGCCTGGCTATCGGCTGCACCGTGTTTCCCGGTGGTGTCGGTCAGACCGAAATGCAGGTGTCCACCATTCGTGATCTGCAGCCCGAAGGCTACGCGGGTACGCCGAGCTTTCTGAAACTGATACTGGAAAAAGCCGACGAGATGCAGACCCCGCTGCCATCATTGCGACGGGCGCTGTTTTCCGGAGAGGCCTTTCCGCCATCGCTGCAGGCCTGGTTTTCCGACAGAGGCATTCATGGCTACCAGGCCTATGGGACAGCCGATCTGGGATTGATTGCCTACGAATCCGAGGCTCGAGATGGCCTGATTATTGGCGAAGACATCATTCTGGAAATTGTTCGCCCCGGTACCAATGATCCCGTGCCCGATGGCGAGGTGGGGGAAATCGTGGTTACGACACTGAATCCCGATTACCCACTGCTGCGCTTTGGCACGGGCGATCTGTCTGCCATCATGCCGGGGCACTCTGCCTGCGGTCGCACCAATCAGCGGATTCGCGGCTGGCTGGGTCGGGCAGATCAGACCACCAAAGTACGTGGCATGTTTGTCCATCCCGAGCAAATCGCTGATATTGTTGGCCGCTTCAATGAGGTGACCAGAGCCAGACTGGTGGTGTCAGGAGAAACAGGTCGCGATGACATGACCCTGTTTGTGGAAGTCCCCGGAGAGGCACCTGCCGACCTGAAAGACAGGCTGGGCAGTGTGGTTCGCGAAGTGACCAAACTGCGTGCCGATGTGGTGTTGGTTCGCGAGGGTGAACTGGCCAATGACGGCAAGGTAATTGAGGATAGCCGTTCGTACGAGTAGGGCGCGGCGCAACGATACGCGACTGTACAACGGCAGGCCGGTATAGCCAGTCGGGTGAGAAATTTACAACATCGTGTGCGAGATAGTCAGCGGGGCGAACTTAGAGGCGCCGTGTCGGGATAGCCTCAGACGGGCGGGTTTTGCAGTTCGCGTTTCAAAATCTGTTCGAAGTCCTCGACCGGCATGCCCAGCAGCTCCATGACAGATGTGGTTTTTTCTGCCAGGTAGCGAATCGGACTGTGCAGCTCGTCTTCGAAGCGATTGGCCATGTCGGTCAGCAAGGCACTGTCTGCGTTGACCAGAATCACGGCATGGGACAGCAACGAGAAAGAGGGCGTTGTGGCTGTTTTATTGCGCCGCCAGTACTGAGCCGTCCCGGCAATCTTTTTCCCTTCTACCGCCAGGTTGTAGCGGCCATCGCAGAATGAGCCCTGCACATTCTGGTAATTCGCTGTGATGCCATAGGACGAAAGGGCGCGGGCGATCAGTTCACAAAGCCCCTGGTATTGACTCTCGGCATGTTCCAGTGGATATTTGGCGGGGAGGGGATAGGCCAGATGCAGATTGAGGACACCTGCTGCCTGCGGTACTACGCCACCGCCTGACAGTCTGAGCGATACAGGCACGCCAGCGTCGGCCATGGTTTTGCAGGCAATCTCAAAATTCGGGTTGCGCTTGTAACTGCGAGGCACACTGATGCCGGCGCCGGCCTCCTGGATCACTGCCAGTCGCAGACCCTGATCCACCTGATCAAGCAGCAGCGTCTCGTTGTCCCGCTGTGTACGGGTTGCATCGAAAACCGCGTCAGCGGGCAGAAGAGAAAAAGGGGTATTCATAAGGGTGTGCAACCGCTGTCAGATTTGCGGACGTCAGCACCCATGTTGCGTCAGGCTTCAGCCTTTTCCTTGGCAAGCTTTTTCAGCTTGGTTTTGATACGGCCTTGCTTGAGGGTAGAGAGGTATTCGACAAATACCTTGCCCAGCAGGTGATCCAGTTCGTGCTGAACGCAAACTGCCAGCAGGCCATCTGCCTCAAATTCGTAGGCCTCGCCATGCTCGTTCAGGGCGCGCACTTTGATACTGGCCGCCCGTTCCACCTTGTCGTAGACACCGGGAACAGACAGGCAGCCTTCTTCGTAAACCTGTTTTTCTTCGCTTTTCCAGGTGATTTCCGGGTTGATCAGAACCAGCAGGTCATCGCCTTCTTCTGAGACATCGATGACCACGACACGTTCATGGACATTGACCTGAGTTGCAGCCAGCCCCACACCAGGGGCGGCATACATGGTTTCAGCCATGTCACGCACAAGCTGGCGGATGCGATCATCAACCTGGGCTACCGGTTTGGCAACCGTGTGCAGCCGAGGGTCGGGAAATTGAAGAATTGGTAAGAGAGCCATGTCGATATTATAAATGAAATCAGACTTTTGCCGGACATCGCAAAATGCATTCGGCAAATGTCACAGAAAAATCATCATCGTGTCTTGTGTATATTTCTATAATAGGGTGTTTTTTCATTTATTCAAGCGGATCTGCGAATGGCAATGTCAGACGAAGAGCGATATGCATGGCTGCGCCTCACTCTGGAACCCGGGGTCGGGCCGGTTACGGCGCGTCATCTTCTGGTTGCCTTCGGATTGCCACAGGATATTTTTGGTGCCTCTGCATCGGCACTGATGAAAGTGGTGCCGCAAAAACAGGCATTGCAACTGACTTCGCCGGTGGATCCTGCCATCGATACCCTGATCAAGCGTACCTTTGACTGGCTGGCGCGTCCGAATCACCACATCATCACCCTGGCGGACGAGCAGTATCCCGCACTGCTGCTGGATACCTCTGATCCGCCCCCTCTGTTGTATGTAGATGGTGATCCGGCAGTGCTATCGCGGCCGGGCCTGGCCGTTGTCGGCGCAAGATCCGCAACCCCGGCGGGAACCGATAATGCCTTTGCCTTTGCGCGACATCTGGCTCAGGCGGGCTGGGGCATTATTAGCGGCCTGGCACAAGGTATTGATGGTGCAGCCCATGAAGGGGCTCTGGCTAGCGGTGAGCCGCTGGCCACCATCGCGGTCATGGGAACCGGCATCAATCGTGTGTACCCGGCAGCGCACAAGGAACTGGCCATGCGCATTCGCGAGCGTGGTGCGCTGGTCACTGAGTTGCCGCTGGATACGCCTGCCGTGGTGCATCAGTTCCCGCTCCGAAACCGTATCGTCACGGGCCTGTCTCGCGGTGTGCTGGTGGTTGAGGCCGCCAAACGCAGTGGTTCGCTGATTACGGCGCGACTGGCCGCAGAAAACGGCAGAGAGGTTTTTGCCATTCCCGGCTCCATTCATTCTCCCCTGTCGCGGGGCTGTCATGCCTTGATTCGTCAGGGTGCCAAACTGGTGGAAACGGCAGAAGATATCATTGAGGAACTGTCGCGCAATGGATCCGTGCCGCAGACCAGTTCGATCAGTCCGGCCGGTACAACCATCGTCGCCAGCGTAACCAGTCGGGGCGAACACAGGCCACAAGGCGAGCCGGGCGGACGTGGCGAACAGGGCAGCCAGAACGTTAAGCGCTCGCGGTCCGGCAAACTCGCTGTTGCTCGCGGGCAAAATCGCAGCCCGCGACTCGCCACGGATTCAACGAATTTCAGCGAGACGATGGAACCGCTGGACACAGCAGAGACCGCGGAAATCAGTAATAAAGGCGATGCGCAAGAGGCGGGGAGTTCCCTGGCGTCACGACATTCGGGCGCGTCAAAGAATCAGAGTGACATCACCGATCCCGAACAACGGGCTCTGCTTGACCAGATGGGCTTTGATCCGGTTTCCCTTGATCTGCTGCTATTGCGATTGAATATCACCGTTGCGGAACTGGCGGGGGCGCTGACCGAGCTGGAAATGCTGGGTAAAATCGTTCGCCTGCCCGACGGGCGTTATCTGCAACGAGGGAATCACTTACAATAAACCTCATTAATTATCACGAATATCATTGCCTCACCTGGCTCGGGACTACTACATACAGTTCCCGGGGCGGCGGCAATCAATCAGGTTCACATTCAACC
>JAFAGQ010000041.1 GCA_023422555.1 Pseudomonadota bacterium | reverse complement strand
AGGAATTGCGCTATCGTCAGCGTTACGTCGACCTGATCATGACAGAGACGTCGCGCAATACATTCAAAGTGCGCAGCAAGGCGATTGCGGCAATGCGCGCACAGATGAACGAAGCCGGCTTCCTTGAAGTGGAAACCCCCATGCTTCACCCGATCCCGGGTGGTGCTGCAGCCAAGCCGTTTATTACGCATCACAATGCGCTGGATATGCAGATGTTCTTGCGTATCGCGCCAGAGCTCTATCTGAAACGCCTTGTGGTAGGCGGCTTTGAACGCGTCTTTGAGATCAACCGAAATTTCAGGAATGAAGGTGTCAGCCCTCGGCACAATCCGGAATTCACGATGATGGAGTTCTATGCGGCCTACACCGATTACCGGTGGCTCATGGACTTCACAGAAAAATTGCTGCGCGATGTAGCCATTGAAGCAACTGGTAGCGCGCTGCTTGAGCATCAGGGCAAGCCGCTGGATCTCGGCAAGCCATTTGACCGGCTTACCATCACGCAGGCCATTCTCAAATATGCCGATGGGTATTCCGAATCACAACTGAAAGATGCAGACTTCCTTCGCAATGAGTTGCGCAGACTGGGCGCAGAGGTTGACGGACCGGTACTATCACGCGCAGGCCTGGGTGCTTTGCAGCTGGCATTGTTCGAAGAAACCGCCGAATCACAATTGTGGAATCCGACATTCATCATCGATTATCCGGTTGAGGTCTCTCCGTTGGCGCGTGCTTCCGACAGCAATCCGGAAATCACCGAGCGGTTTGAACTGTTCATTACGGGTCGTGAAATTGCCAACGGCTTTTCAGAACTGAATGATCCGGAAGACCAGGCCGCCCGCTTCCAGGCTCAGGTGGCGGCCAAGGACGCCGGCGATGAGGAAGCCATGTTCTATGATGCCGATTACATTCGTGCGCTGGAATACGGCATGCCACCTGCCGGTGGTTGTGGTATTGGTATTGATCGGTACATCATGCTGCTGACAGATAGCCCGACCATTCGTGACGTTCTGCTCTTCCCGCATTTGCGCAAGGAAGACTGATACACAGTTGATGCGGTAGTTGTAAGCTGCACTCTCAACGTTGGACGACCAACGTTGGCGGTGCAGTTTTTTTTGTATGCTCCTGCGAAGCGCCCCATCTTTTAACAGTGATGTTTTCCTCAGGCATTGTCGTTCTTTCGTATGCCATTGCCATGAACACGAGAGGCGCAAGGGACACGCAGCGTTCAGGAAACGTACAAATTGCTGTCATATTAAACCTGTAATATCCCCGCATTATTGTCAACCGGATAATGCGATATGAAACCCGCTCTGTTCTCTTCCTCCCGCCGCCGTAGTCTGAAAGTGCTGGCGACTGCACCCATGCTTCCGCTGACCACAGGCGTACTGGGCAGTCTGGCAGGCGTTGCCACTGCCAAAACTGCCGATGCTGTCGGCAAGGCATTTGCCTCTGCGGAGTTTGTGGGCATGGCCGCACCCGCACTGGATAATCCGGCTGCACTGGCTGAGACAACCGTAGGCTCTTCGCTGAAGATCCGTTGGGATGACAAAACCGAAAGCACCTTTGAACTTGCATACAAACCCTTTTTTCTGACCGGTGACAAAGTACCCGGCGACAAAGGCCAGGAGGTGATTGCCGGCGGTTACTTTGACATCAATAACAAACCGATCATGGACAATTCCGTTGCAGGCAAGGAGCGGCAGATTTTCTCTGACAGTCCGGATGGCACTTCATTGCTGAAGCTGGAAAAAGCCAGCGTTGAGGGTGTGAAAGGAAATACCGTATTTGCTGTTGTGCAGTTTGAATACACAACGCGCAACCTGAATGGCGACGATATGTACGGCAAACTGCCCTCGCCTATTGCCGTCCTGACGCTGGACCAGGACCCCGAAACAGGCCATCTGTCCCTTGTGAAATATCACAACGTCGATACGTCCGGCGTCCATGGTCTGTGGATCACCTGTGGCGCCTCACTCTCGCCCTGGAACACGCATCTTTCCAGCGAAGAGTACGAACCCGATGCCTTCAAAATCACCAAGAACGATGAATTCAAGGGTTTCAGCAAGGCGCTTTTTGGTGACGAGAAAAAAGCCAATCCCTACCACTACGGTCATATGCCCGAAGTCACGGTGAACCCTGACGGCACCGGCAGCATCAAAAAGCACTTCAATCTGGGTCGTATTTCTCATGAACTGATCCAGGTCATGCCGGATAAACGTACCGCTCTGATGGGCGATGATGCAAACAACGGCGGGCTCTTCATGTTTGTCGCTGACAAGGAAGCGGATCTGTCTGCGGGAAATCTTTACGTGGCCAAATGGCATCAGACCAGCGGCGAAGGCCCTGGCTCGGCCGATCTGTCCTGGATTCACATGGGTCATGCCACCAGTGACGAAATCAGGGCGCTGGCCGACAAGCTCAAACCCGAAGACATCATGGAAGTGAAGACAGAGGATCCGTCAGACGACAGTTTCCGCAAGATTCATTTTGACAAAAAAGTGAACTGGATCAAAGTCAAACCGGGCATGGAAAAGGCAGCGGCATTCCTGGAAACGCACCGCTATGCGGCACTCGCCGGCGGCAGCATGGGCTTTTCCAAAATGGAGGGGACAACCGTCAACGCCAGGGATAAAATTGCCTATTCAGCCATGTCCTATGTGCGTGATGCCATGCTCGACGGGTCGGGCGACATCAAGGTACAGGGCCCGTATGCCGGGGCAGTCTATGCCCTGAATCTGAAAGACGGCCAGAAAGACAATAACGACAAGCTAATAGCCAGCGCCTGGGTACCGGTAGATATGAAACCCCCGGCAGAACTGGTAGGCGAAGACCTGAAAACACCCGATGCGCTGGGCAATACGGCCAACGCAGACAGGATAGCCAATCCCGATAACATCAAGTTCTCGGAAAAACTGCGCACGCTGTTCATAGGTGAAGACAGTGGAACGCACGTTAACAATTTCCTCTGGGCCTATAACGTGGATACCAAATCACTGTCCCGACTGCTTTCCTGTCCGGCGGGTGCAGAATCTACCGGTCTGCAGTCCGTCGATGAACTCAATGGCTGGACTTACATTATGAGCAATTTTCAGCACGCCGGTGACTGGGAGAAAGGAAAAGGAGGAAAACCCGGTCTGCATGATGTCATCAAGGATAAGGTTGCCCCGCTCATCGATGAAAACTATCACGATCGATTTAGCGCCGCCGTGGGATATTTGACGGGGAAAGAAACGTCCATGAAAATCTGAACGGACTAGGGTCAGGCAAATGGCCTGACCTGACGCATGATTAGTTCAACTTTAAACCAGTTCAGGCTTAAAGCCAGATCGGATGTGAGACCGGAATGAGTGTAAAGCCGGATCAGGTGATGCCGGACTAAGCGTAAACCCGCTCCTAGCGAAAACGATTAGTTCGGCGTGATGGCAGACGTTTTATAATTGACGGACGCAAAGACCGAGTCCAGTTCATGAAACCCAGCCATTTTTTTCTGATTCTGTTGCTGCTGCTTACGGGATCAAGTACACAGGTGGTTGCCACTCCTGCAATCCAGCGCAACAACCACCCTGTTCCGCCAACCACAATCACAGGTGTGATGGGTGTTTTTTGCCCCAAAGAAGCCTTCAACCATGCCCATTGATTGTGTGAACCAATGCTGTTGCGCGTCGGTGAGCCTGTTCAGGCTCTGCGCATAATGATTTTCCTTGGCATGATTGAGGGTGTATTTGGGAAAAAGTCATAACCCAAGCGTATTCTGTACGCTGTTAACCAATACCAGCAATCGCTTTGGAATCTCTTTATTACGCTGAGCAAACGTGCCGTCCGTAATGGGTACGCCGCAATTGAGAATAAAAATATTGCCATCTATCGGTTTTGCAAACGGAACTGCAAAGCCAAACGAATGCGGCAGCCATTGCACGTTATTCGAGCAATAACCATAGCGTTCGAATTCGCGATAAGTTTGAACCAGACTCTGCTCATGACTTTTGTAATAGTCCGGTTGCGCCACGCGAATACAATTCAATACGGCATTACGCTTTTCTGCAGAAGCGCGACAAAGCCACGCCTTGCCCGCAGCCGTTGACATCATGGGCAGTGCGGCGCCAATGTCCGGGTGCGCCTGTAAGGTCTCATTGGCACGCGCCGTTTCCACATAAACCATATTACAGCGATCGCGAATTACAAGCGACACCGCGCCGTTGACCTCCTGTGCCAGCCTCAGCATCAGAGGCCGGGCGATCTGTCTCAACTGCAGGCTCGCAAGCAGCGGATAGCTCAGTGTCAGCAGTGCCGGTCCCAGCAGATACCCTCTGCCTTGTTGTGAACGGCGCAAATAGCCCAGTTGCACAAGTGTATGCGTCAATCTGGCGATCGTACTCGGAGACAGACCGGTACGCACGGCAATCTGTTTGTTTCCCAGCATCCGCTCTCCCGGTCTGAAGCAGGCAAGCACATCAATCGCCTGTGCCAGCGTGGACGCAAATTGCGGATCTGCTGGTTTCTTTTCCAACTCAGGCATCGGGCATCTCCCGCTGCATGCACTGTCTGACCTCGGCTACCATGGCCAGCAATGGCGCGGCAGCGACATCTTCGATGGATCGGTCTCGCAACCGCGATACAGGCACCCCACAATTGAAAACAAGGTGGTCACCAAAAACGGGGGCTGGTAAAGCGACCGCCACCGCATGAACGTCAGCCTGCCAGTCGCCGAAGGAGAGGCAATAGCCCTTGGTGTCCCAGTCATATTTCGCCCGTCTCCATGCTTGCTCATGTGTTTGCAGCTGCCAGTCGTCTTCGTTGTGAATCTGCTGGAGGACGCTTTTGCGCAGCGGCGAAGATGCGTTTGCCAGCCACGCACGCCCCATTGCCGAACCCAGCAATGGCAGCCGGGCGCCGATATCCGGTCGGAAACCGATAGCCTCATGGCCCCGGCTGGTTTCGATGTACACCATATGCAAATTATCATACAGGCCAAGCGACACGGACCCTTCGCATCGGTCTGCCAGCGCCCGCATGAAGGGTCTGGCCAATTGGCGCAATCGAATGCCGCTCAGCATGGGGTGCGCGAGCGACAGAATACCGGCGCCAAGTCGATAACGTCGCAACTGTCCGTCGTACAACAGCAAACCCTTGAGCGCGAGCGTATAGGTCAGCCGCGAAATCGTGGCTTTGGACAAGCCCGTACGCTCTGCAAGTTCTTTATTGCTGAGCGCTGGCTCTGTCATCCTGAAACACTGCAATACCGATATGCCGTGAGCGACGGTTGTCGCGAAACGGGGATCGCTGTGCATCCTGGTATTTTTCATACTGAGTTCCAGTAAGCATTACGCTTCAAAAGCAGAATAGTGTAGTTCTAAATTCAATATATCGAAACCGTAATATCGATATTGCCTATAAATTGCTATGCTTTTTTCAGTCGCGCACCTGTCGCCCCATCACTTACGAAAGTACAAAAGGAGCACCCCTATGCTAAGGGACCCGGAGTCGTTCACCCAATTTTTAGATTCACTGCGGCGTTTTGTACGAGAACGTCTCGTGCCGCAAGAGAAGCAGGTTGCACAATCGGACGAGGTTTCTGACGATCTCGTCAGACAGATGGCCGAACAGAATATGTTCGGTTACTCGATTCCAGAAGAATTCGGCGGGCTTGGTATGACGACCGAAGAACTGGTACTTGCAGCGATGGAGTTATCACAATGCTCGGTCGCCTTTCGGGCACGTGTAGGCACCAATACAGGCATTGGCTCGGAAGGATTGGTGGCCGATGGCACCCCGGAACAGAAGCAGCGCTATCTGCCTGAACTGGCCAGTGGTCGAATGACAGGGTCGTTTGCACTGACCGAACCCGAAGCGGGTTCTGATGCAACGGCTTTACAGACTACCGCAAGACGTGAAGGAGATCAGTATGTATTGAACGGAACAAAGTGTTTTATTACGAATGCCCCGATAGCCGATCTTTTCACGGTGATGGCCCGAACGGATCCTGACAATCCAAAGGCAGGCGGTATTTCGGCCTTTCTGGTGGAGCGCGGCACGCCTGGCCTGTCGACCGGACGCCCTTACCAAAAAATGGGACAGGCAGGCTCGCCCGTGTCGGAGGTGCATTTTGACAACTGTCGTATTCCCGCAGGCAACCTGATTGGCGGCAAAGAGGGCATGGGCTTTAAAACCGCCATGAAAGTGCTCAACAAGCAGCGTATACACCTGGCTGCATTATGCATAGGCCCGGCTATCCGCATGCTTGACGAGGCGATCCGATTTGTCGGCAATCGCTCGCAATTTGGGCAGCCGTTAATGAATTTCCAGCTGGTTCAGGCAATGATTGCCGATTGCAAGACCGACATTGAAGCGGCAAAAGCACTTGTGCTGCAAACGGCGCGAGAGCGTGATGAAGGCAAGGACGTTGCGATGAACGCCTCCATTTGCAAATATTTTTGCTCCGAAATGTGCGGACGCGTTGCCGACCGATGCGTGCAGATGTTCGGTGGTTACGGCTATATCGCAGATTTCGGTATCGAGCGTTTTTACCGCGATGTGCGGCTTTTCAGACTCTATGAAGGCACCAGCCAGATTCACCAACTCAACATTGCCCGCCTGACATTAAAAACAGCGGGCTTCGAACCGGGGCGTTAAGGCATTGACATTCTTCTGCGCCCTACTGTTATGCCTCGCCAGAAGGCACCATTATCAATGGAGACAATCGTGTTAAATAAATTCATCATCCCCTTTATTACAAGTGTCATTTTGGGCATCGCTCCCGGCTCGTCAGGTGCGGCGTATCCCGAGCAACCAATCAGGCTGATTGTTCCGTTCGCACCAGGCGGCTCAACCGATATTCTGGGGCGGCTGCTTGCCGAGGCCATGCGTCCGCTTCTGGGCCAGGTAATCGTAGTGGAAAATAAACCAGGAGCGGGCGGCAATATAGGAGGCCACTTTGTTGCCACGGCAAAACCCGATGGCTATACCGTTCTACTGGCAGCAGCTGGCCCGACGGTCATCAATCCCAGTCTGTACGAAAACATGAATTACAGCCCCAGCAAGGATCTGTTACCGATAACTGCATTGACGCGCGAGCATAACCTGATGGTTATCAATCCGCAGATCCCAGCCAGGAATCTGAAGGAATTCATCAGCTACGCGAAGAACCACCCGAAAACACTTTCCTTTGGCTCTCCTGGTACCGGAAGTCCGGCCCATCTGGCAGGAGCGCTCCTGAACAAAATGGCTGGTCTGCAGATGCAGCATGTTCCATATAAGGGTACAGGCCCCGCAATCAGCGATCTGCTGGCCAATCATATCAATGTGGTGATCGACAACATGCCTCCCCTTCTGCCGCATGTCGTCAGCGGCAAACTTCGTGCGCTCGGCGTGCCCAGCTCGAAAAGAACAGAGGCCCTGCCCGATGTTCCGACATTCGAAGAACAAGGCCTGAAGGGCTATGTCATCATGGCATGGAAAGGCTTGATGGTGCCCAAAGGAACGCCCGAGCCCATTGTCCGGAAACTGCATGATGCGGCAATAGAGATATTGAAGCGTCCCGATATCCGCAAGCGCCTGAGTGACCTGGGTGCAGAGCCGGAAGGAAATACGCCCGAGGCTTTTGCCAAGCAAATTGGAGAAGAAACACACTGGTGGGCGGATATGATCAAACAGACCAACGTCAGTATCAATCAATAAGCTGCCGAGCATCGATATGAACAAGATTATCATCCCTATTGCATTATCTGCAGTGGCGGGATTTCCTGCACTGACATACGCCCTTGAATATCCGAGCAGGCCAATCACGCTCGTCGTTCCGTACGCCGCTGGCGGCGGAACGGATACCGCAGCACGTATTCTTGCCAAATCGCTTGCTGAGCGGTTGAAACAACCCGTCGTCGTTGAAAACAAGGCGGGAGGTGCAACACAGATCGGTACCAATTATGTGGTGCGTGCCAGGCCCGACGGTTATACGCTGCTGATGGGCACTGCCAATCTGGCGACCAATCCTGCATTCTATAAATCGCTGCCTTATAGCGTAAAGAATGATCTGGCGCCGGTCGTACTTGCTACCGATGTGCCGGTTTATATTTTTACCAGTCCCGATAGTACGATAAAGAACGTTCAGGATATTCTGGCAACAAAACAAAAAGGCGAACGCCTGTCTTATGCCACCGCAGGAGTTGGCAGCATTCCACATATGGCTGCTGAAATCTTCAACCAAAAAACAGGAATGCATCTGCAGCATATTCCATACAAAGGGAGCGCCGAGGCGGTCGTTGCAACCTCAGGCAACCAGGTGCCGCTTAGTTTTGACAATCTGGCGCCTGCTTACGGGCAGGTAAAGGCAGGCCGTCTAGTGCCCTTGGCCATCGCGTCAGAAAAGCGCAGCCCCGCCCTGCCGAATGTACCCACACTGACTGAACTGGGTATCCCCGTGGTAGCGGCTTCCTGGTGGGGTGTGCTTGCACCGGCCGGCACGCCTGAAGTGGTCATAAGCAAGCTGAATCGGGAAATCAATGTCGTGCTGAAAGACGAATCGGTGCAGCGCTTTCTGCTCGAACAGGGTATTCACACGGTCGGCGGCACAGCCGAACAATTTGCCCGGTTTATTCATGGAGAAACCGGAAAATGGCAAAACATCGTTCGCGATGCCGATTTAAAGCTTGAAAATTAAACCAGGACGTGTTGAATGATGCTTGATGAAAATACGAAAATCCTGAGAAATAAAGTCCGGGATTTTATTAATACTGTTGCCATTCCTCTTGAACACCCGACACTGGCAAACGACGTGGCGGCGCTGGATGAAGTTTGCAGCCGTTTGCGTGCTCAGGCCAAAGAAGCAGGCATCTACGGCCCGCAATTGCCCCGCGAATGGGGCGGCCTCGGACTGAATTGGACAGCATGCGCCGAGATATTTGAAGAGGCTGGTCGCGGCATGCTGGGTCCGCTTGCACTCAATTGCGCTCCCCCCGATCAACCGAACATGCTGACCCTGCTGCACCTTGGAACCGAAGCTCAAAAGCAGGAATTTCTGGGACCGCTGGTCCGCGCAGAGAAACGTGCATGTTTTGCCATGACCGAGCCACCACCCGGGGCCGGCTCTGATCCGAACATGTTGCAGACCGAAGCGACACGAGATAAAAACGGTTGGCGGATCAATGGACACAAGAAATTTATCAGTGGCGGCGTCGGTGCCGATTTTGCCCTTTTGCCTGCAAAAACCAGGGAAGGCGTCACATTGTTTATTGTTCCCGCCAATACGCCCGGTTACCGTGTTCTCAGGGATATCGCGACCGTGACCGGGTACCAGATCGGCGGGCATGCGGAAATCCGGCTTGAAGACTGTCATGTTTCAGATGACGCGGTGCTGGGTCAAATCGGCATGGGCATGAAGCACATTCAATTGCGGCTGGAACCCGCCCGTCTGTCACACTGCATGAGATTCATCGGTCGGGCCACGCGCGCCCTGGACATTGCGCAGGACTATGTACAGAAAAGAGATGCATTCGGTAACCGTTTATCTGATTTGCAGCAAATCCAGGCCATGATTGCTGACGCGCATATTGACCTGCATGCCAGCCGCTTGATGACCCGGGAATGTGCAATGTTAATGGACCAGAATGTCTCGGTCAAAAATGAGTCTGCCATGACGAAGATATTCGTATCTGAAGCGGTTGGCAGGGTTACCGATAGCTGTGTGCAAATGATGGGGGCGCTCGGGGTTTCTGAAGACACCGTTGTGTCGTCCATCTGGCGTGAAGCGCGACCCTTTCGCATATACGACGGCGCAAACGAACTGCACCGGGCGTTCCTGGCGAAACGTCTTTTACAGTCGCCCCACAATCAATAAGGAGACCCGTGTGACTTCATTTTCAGCATTTCGCCTGGAAGTTTCAGATGCGGACAAGCCGCCCGAAAGCCATATCCGTCAACTGCAGATTGAAGACTTATCGCAGGGAGACACCCTTATCAAGGTGGCTTTCGCGGGCGTAAATTATAAAGACGCGCTTGCCGCAAATGGCCAGGGAAAAATTGTTCGTCATTATCCACGCATTACCGGCATAGATTTGAGCGGGCATATTGTCTCTTCCGCGAATCGGCAACTGAAAGAAGGTGACCCCGTCGTTGTTCACGGCTTCGGCCTGGGTGTCGAACATGACGGCGGGCATGCACAATATGCGCGTGTGTCGTCCGACTGGATTCTGCCCCTGCCCGCCGGACTTAGCCTTCGCGACGCCGCTACGCTCGGCGCAGCCGGATATACCGCCGGTTTGTCACTGCACTGGATGGAAATGTGCGGTTTAACCCCCGATCATGGTGAAGTCGCTGTCACCGGTGCAACAGGCGGCGTGGCCAGCATTGCAATTGACATATTGAATCATTGTGGTTATCAGGCCGTGGCTATCACCGGCAAACGCGATCAACACGCATATCTCAAAAAACTGGGCGCGGCCAGAATAATGGCGGTTCCCGACCTTGAATCGGGTGGACCGCTTGCATCCGGCCAATGGGCCGGGGCCATTGACTCAGTAGGCGGACCGACGCTTGCGTGGTTGCTTCGGACAACAAAGCCCGAAGGCGTGATTACCGCTTTCGGCAATGCGGGCGGCGCAAACCTTTCCACCAGTGTTTTTCCTTTCATTCTGAGGGGGGTGAAGCTGCTGGGCATCAACGCAGGCGGTCCGATCGCGCTTCGCCGAAAAATATGGGACAAGCTGGCGACCATTTATCGCCCCGATCATCTGGATGACATCGGCCAGGTGATATCGTTGGCCAGCCTGCCCCAGGTGACGAAAGACATGCTGGAACGCAAGACCACCGGCCGCAAAGTCATAGATATGACACTGTGAAAACCTAATCCAATATAACGTATATGATGACTTTTCAAACATTGAACTCTTTGTTTTCACCTCGCAGCATTGCAGTCGTAGGAGCATCCAACACACCCGGAAAATCCGGCGCCGTCCCTATCGCCCTGCTTCAGGATGCCGGATACGCAGGAAAAATATATCCGGTCAATCCTCGGCAGAACACTGTTTATGGACTTCCCTGCCATGCCAGCCTGGGTGACATCGGCGATACGATCGATCTGGTCATTGTTGCCGTTCCTGCAAACCATGTCCTTGCCGCCCTTGAAAGCGCCCGGCCCGGACAAATCCGCAACGCAGTGATCTTTACCTCCGGCTTTGCCGAGATTGGTGAGGCCGGTGTGCAAATGCAAAAACAGCTTGATGACTTTGCGCGGCAGCGGCACATACGATTGCTGGGCCCGAACTGTCTGGGCTTTATTAATGTCCGCCAGAACATTTATAGTACCTTTTCACCGGCACCACTCAATGGCCGGCTATCTTGCGGTGACGTTGGGATGGTTACCCAGAGTGGCGCATTTGGAGCCTATGCTTATTGTCTGGCACGCGAACGCAATCTCGGACTGTCATTCTGGATCAGTACCGGGAACGAAAGCGATCTTGATGTCGCCGACTGCATTCAGTGGCTGGTAGAAGACCCCGGTACACGTGTCATCATGGCCTACATCGAAGGCTGCAAACACGGTGAAAAATTACGACAGGCATTATTGGCTGCAAAGCAAGCCGGCAAACCGGTAGTGGTGACCAAAATCGGACGGACACGCTCGGGCGCCCGGGCGGCCGCATCTCATACCGCTGCCCTGGCGGGTGATGATGCCATTTATGATGCGTTATTCAAACAATACGGAGCGATCCGGGCATACACAATCGATGAGTTTTTCAATGTTGGACAGGCACTGAGCAAATGGCCACAACGCGCAGCCGGCCAAAATCTTGCCATCATTTCCATTTCCGGCGGTGTGGGTGCATTAATGGCTGATGAGGCCGATGAACATGGACTGAATCTGCCTGCGCCACCTGAAAAGGTACAGGCCCGATTACTTGAACGCATTCCGTTTGCCAGTGCGAACAATCCAGTCGACGTCACCGGCCAGGCTCTCACGGACCTCTCTATTCTTCTGGATACCAGCCGTGATCTGCTGGCAACCAACAAGTACGCTGCGCTTGCTATTTTTCTTGCCGCCGCAGGCTCTTCTGAAAAACTCTGGCCCTATCTACAGGAACTGGTCAGTGCGCTGCACATTGAATATCCGCATACACCGATTACAATCAGCGCACTGCTCCCCCCGGAACGCACAAGCGAACTTCAGGAAAAAGGGGCAATGGTGTTCGTTGATCCAAGCATGGCCATTCGCACGCTATCCAGAGTCATGCGAAGCCGGCAAAGTACGGCCCCTGCACTGCCCGAGCGTAAATCTGTCGTAGACAAAGACGCCGTCAGCCTGCCGGATGGCTATGGCCCATTGAACGAAGCAGACTCACTCACGATACTTAAGAATGCGGGTATCAATGTCGTACCATTTTCCGTCGCCACGTCTGTTTCAGCGGCGCAGGATATTGCTCGCCGGTTTGATTCAGACGTTGTAATGAAGGTCGTATCGGCCGATATTCTGCACAAAAGTGATATTGGCGGCGTCAAACTGGGTATTCGGGGGGATGCCGCCGTAGCAGATGCATATCACCAAATATCGAGTTCGGTGCAGCGTCTTCGACCACAGGCACGCGTCCAGGGTATTCTGATCGCACCCATGCATAGCGGCGGGACAGAATGCATTATGGGTGTTTACAGCGATCCCGTTTTTGGTCCGGTCGTCATGTTTGGACTAGGGGGCGTATTCGTGGAAGTTCTCAAAGACGTCAGTTTCAGACTTGCGCCATTCGATCAGGCGGAAGCCCTCGCGATGATCAGCGAAACACAGGCAGCTTCCCTGCTCGACGGTGTGCGGGGACAGGACGCTGCTGACATCCCGGCATTGGCTGACACGCTCGCCGCATTGTCACGATTGGCATACGCGCTTGGCGACCGAATAGAATCAATTGATATCAATCCCATCATTGCATTGCCCGCAGGCCAGGGCGTTCTTGCGCTGGACGGCGTCGTTATTCGCAGGACTTGCGGCTGAGAATTCGGCAATGCGTATGCCTGTCAGTGATTTTCCTTGGCGTGATTGATGGTGTACTTGGGAATTTCCACGACCAGGTCCTCATCCGCCACAATCGCCTGGCATGACAGACGTGATACCGAAGTCAGACCCCAGGCTTTATCCAGCAGATCCTCTTCGTCATCAGAGGCGTCTTCCAGTGAATTGAAACCTTCCTTCACGACAACATGGCAGGTCGTGCAGGCACAGGACAATTCGCAAGCATGCTCGATTTCTATGTGATTATCCAGCAGAATGCGACAGATGGAAGTGCCTTCTGGTGCGTCTTCAATGATCGCTCCCTCTGGGCATACATCGGGATGCGGCAATACGGTTATTTTTGGCATAGGTCGGGGTCCATTAACTTTTTATTCAGGCAATATCATCAAGCGTTTTGCCGGCAAGCGCATCGCGAATACTTCTGTCCATACGGCGCGCTGCAAAAGCCTCAGTGGATTTTGCCAGGCGGTCTGTGGCCTCGCGCCAGTCGACGATATCATCCGTATCCGACAGTCCGGAAAGCGTCTCGATATGCGCGGTAATTTCGCGGATCTCATCTTCACTGAGCAAATCGCCATCTTTTTCCAGTGCCGCTTTCACCGAATCGGCCAGTTGGCGGGCATCCACCTGCTGCTCGCGCAACATGCGCTGCTGTGCATCTTCACCAGCGTTCTGCATGCTTTCCTGAAGCATCGTGGTGATCTGTTCGTCGGTCAGGCCGTAGGAAGGTTTAACGGTAATTTCTGCTACCTTCCCTGTACTTTGCTCGGCAGCACTCACACTGAGCAGTCCGTCAGCATCAACCTGAAATGTCACTCGAATACGCGCAGCACCCGCCACCATAGGCGGAATTTCGCGCAATTCAAAACGTGCCAGTGATCGGCAGTCGCTCACCAGATCCCGCTCACCCTGCAGCACATGGATGCTCATGGCGGTCTGACCGTCTTTATAGGTAGTGAATTCCTGTGCTCTGGCTACCGGAATGGTACTGTTGCGCGGAATGATTTTTTCGACCAGGCCACCCATGGTCTCAAGGCCCAGAGAGAGCGGCGTGACATCCAGCAGCAGCCAGTCTTCGCCAGGAGCGCGATTGCCGGCCAGCAGATGCGCCTGACGGGCCGCACCCAGGGCGACAACTTTGTCTGGATCCAGATCGGTCAGCGGCTGCTGGTCAAAGAACTCGCGCACCCGGTTGCGGATGACAGGCATGCGCGTGGCGCCGCCCACCAGTACCACACCATTGATCTGCTGAGGTGTCAGATTGGCACTGTGCAGGACATCGTCCACCAGCGCCAGACTGCGGTTGACCAGATGGCGCGTAATGTTTTCAAAGTGATTCTGCGGGAACATCTGATCGATGTTCAGTCCGCTTGAGAGCGACACCTCAAACGCCGTTTTGCTGGTGCCCGACAGTTTTTCGCGCACCTGACGCGCCCGGGACAACAGTAGCCGACGGTCAGCCATGGAGAGCGTCTCCTGGCTGTGGTGCTTCATGATATCGACAACAATGGCCTCGTCAAAGTCATCACCACCCAGCTGCGTATCGCCTCCGGTAGCGACAACTTCAAATACACCCTGACTCAGGCGCAGGATCGAGATATCAAAGGTTCCGCCGCCCAGGTCATACACCGCGAAAAGGCCTTCCGAGGCATTGTCCAGACCATAGGCAATGGCCGCGGCGGTGGGCTCATTGAGCAGGCGCAGGACATTGAGTCCGGCCAGCTGTGCCGCGTCCCGCGTCGCCTGGCGCTGCGCATCATCAAAATAGGCAGGTACCGTAATCACGGCGCCGACCAGATCATCACCCAGCACGTCTTCGGCACGCTGACGCAGCTTGGCCAGTATCTGCGCAGACACCTCTACCGGTGTTTTTTCGCCCTGGCGGGTGCGTATGCGAACTGTTCCCTCGCCTTCGGCAAACTCGTAAGGCAACTTCATGGTCACCGCTTCTTCATACGAGCGCCCCATCAGTCGTTTGACAGACACCATGGTATTGAGCGGATCACTATTTTGCTTGCGCACGGCAGGGTAGCCGATTTCCACGCCCTGGCCTTCCTGGTAATGCACCACGGAAGGAAGCAGCGTCCTGCCATCTTCATCAGCCAGAACATCGGGAATACTGTTGCGAACCGCCGCGACCAGCGAATGGGTCGTGCCCAGGTCGATACCGACAGCAAAGCGGCGTTGATGGGGAACCGGAGAATCTCCGGGTTCGGAAATCTGTAAGAGTGCCATGCTTTTCAGGAATTATCTTGTGGGACGCAATAACGACTTTGCGTCCTGATGAATTTTGGAGATGAACATGCCATCGCGCACTTTCTGCGTGGCCGCCGGAATGTCTTTCTGTTCGTCTATCAGCGTTTCCAGCTCGCCGTACAGCGCAGATTCGGCCTGCTCCAGCGTCTGCATGAAATCTGTCACCCGTTGCGGATCAGGATTCTCACGCAGTGCATCGAGTTCATCATGCCACTCCATTTGCGCCATCAGAAACTGCGGCGCCATGGCAGTATTGTTTTCTGCACCCACGTCTGCCCCCGCCAGTTCGCACAGATAGCGCGCCCGGTTCAGGGGATTTTTCAGGACATGGTAGGCTTCGTTGATGCGTGATGACCACTGCATGGCCACCCTTTTTTCGGCAGCCGATACGGTAGAAAAACGATCCGGATGGACGCGGGCAGAAACCGTTTTCCATGCCTGATCCAGTTCAGGCACGGAAAGCGCGAATTGCTGAGGAAGTCCGAATAATGCGAAATGGGATGCCGCCGTTTCTGTCACGCTTACACCGTAAATGATTCGCCACAGCCGCAGCTGGCTTTCTCATTGGGATTGGTGAATTTGAATCCTTCGTTCAATCCTTCACGGGCGTAATCGAGCTGCGTGCCATCGATATACGGCAGGCTTTTTGCGTCCACGAATACCTTCACGCCATGGCTTTCAAAGACCTGATCGGCATTGTCGGCTTCGTCGACATATTCCAGTTTATAGGCCATACCAGAACAACCGGTGGTACGCACCCCAAGGCGCAGGCCAATCCCCTTCCCTCGTTTCTGGAGGTAGCGATCAATGTGCTGCGCCGCTTTCGGAGTCAGGGTAATTGCCATAATGCTCAAACCGTATGTTTGTCTTTGTAATCCTGGACCGCTGCCTTGATGGCATCTTCGGCCAGAATGGAACAGTGAATTTTTACGGGAGGCAG
>JAFAGQ010000112.1 GCA_023422555.1 Pseudomonadota bacterium | reverse complement strand
CTATGAACATATTCGAAAATTCTGGGAGCCGCGCATGCGCATTGCACTGCTCGAGTTTCTGGACAAACACCCTGAAGGCAAAGACGAGGAAATAGCGCTATCCCCATTCGCACTGGAAGCCATCAATATGTACAAGGCGGAACTCAAACCCGCCCCCAGCTATGCAACCCCTGTAACACCACAAGGCTGAAAAGCCAAAACAAATAATCTATAACCAAGGAGACATCTATGGATCAAGCCGTTACCCGTGGCGGATTCTTCAGTAAGGAGCGGATTACAGCCGGTCCTGGATTCAACAGGTGGATGGTGCCGCCTGCTGCCTTAGCCATTCACCTGTGTATCGGACAGGCTTACGCCTTTTCCGTATTCAATAAACCTATGACCCAGCTGCTGGGCATCACCGAATCTGCCCCCAGAGACTGGACCATTCCGCAACTGGGCTGGATCTTCAGTATCGCCATTGTTTTCCTTGGCCTGTCGGCTGCCTTTGCCGGTAAATGGCTGGAAGAAGTCGGTCCGCGCAAGGCCATGTTTGCCGCTGCCTGCTTTTTCGGTGGCGGTTTCCTTGTGGCTGCCCTGGGCTTGAAAATGCATATGCTGTGGCTTGTGTATCTGGGCTACGGCGTACTGGGGGGCATAGGCCTGGGCATCGGCTATGTCTCGCCGGTTTCCACGCTGATCAAATGGTTTCCTGACAGACGCGGTATGGCAACCGGGATGGCGATCATGGGTTTTGGTGGTGGTGCCATGATTGCCTCACCACTGTCACTCAAACTGATGGAAAGCTTCAAAAGTGCGACATCCATGGGTGTGACAGAAACCTTTGTAGTGCTGGGCATTGTCTACTTTATTTATATGTGTATTGGCGCACTGGCCATCCGTATTCCTGCACCCGACTGGAAGCCCGAAGGCTGGACACCGCCCTCACAACAGAATGTCATGATTTCCCGCAATCATGTGCATATTGATCAGGCAATCAAGACACCCCAGTTCTGGCTGCTCTGGTGGGTGCTCTGCCTTAACGTGACTGCTGGTATTGGTGTGCTTGGGCAGGCTTCATTGATGATCCAGGAAAGCTTTCAGGGTCAGATTACCGCGGCGGCCGCCGCGGGCTTTGTTGGATTGCTCTCGCTTGCCAATATGATTGGTCGCTTCGCATGGTCCAGCGTTTCCGATTACATCGGCCGCAAAATGACCTACGCCACCTTCTTCATTCTGGGCACCATTCTTTACCTGCTGGTTCCTGGTATGGGCAGCGCAGGACATGTGGCACTTTTCGTCTTGTTCTATCTGATTATTCTGTCCATGTACGGCGGCGGCTTCTCTACAGCACCTGCGTATCTGGCTGATCTTTTCGGTACTCGCTACGTTGGCGGTATTCACGGACGGTTGCTGACAGCATGGTCTGCTGCCGGCGTATTCGGTCCTGTTCTGGTCAATTACATCCGTGATTATCAGCTGAAAATGGGCATTCCGAAATCAGATGCCTACATCTATACCATGTACGTCATGGCAGGCCTGCTGGTTATCGGTTTCATCTGCAATCTGCTGATCCGACCCGTCAGTGCCGAACACCATATGCAAGCTGAAGAACCCATGGCACAGCCCATTCCGGCTGCCGCCAAATAAGCAGGAGACACGAACATGCAAAATGAAAACCATCGCAAGACACCCACCGGCCTGATTATCGCTTTCTGGCTGCTGGTTGGCATACCCCTGGTCTGGGGCGTAAGCAATACCATTATTACGGCTTCGGCACTGTTCAAATAACAGCCGTCGGTACTGGTTTTGCGAACACAGACAGCCCACAGTTCCATCATCAGTACCAACAGCGTCCCGCAAGAACACGGTCGTGTTCGCGCGGAGCCAGCCGGGCGGGCAGCATGGATTAAATCTGCTGTCCGCCCTATTTAAACGCTGCAAGGTGCAGCGTTTTTTTATAATGAAACCCGAGAACATCCACATTGCGCAGGCACCCCATTACGGGACCTGCATCCCGGGGACATCATGAGTACTCACAAGCGCCTCCTTCTGGTTGAAGATGAACTGAGCATTGCCGCCAACATCTGCAGCTATATGGAAAAGAAAGACTATCTGGTTGACGTCGCCTACGATGGTAACGCTGCCATTTCCCTGCTTGAACAATATGTTTTTGACGCCATCATCCTGGACCTGGGTCTGCCCGGCAAAAGCGGCTTCGATGTGCTGCAACACATTCGTGATGTCGCCACGCTCAGTACCCCGGTTGTCATACTGACTGCACGCGATGGTCTGCAGGACAAGCTCACCGGTTTCTCCCTGGGCACAGATGATTATCTGACCAAGCCATTTTCCCTGAACGAGCTGGAGGCTCGCGTCAACGCGCTGATCAAACGCGCGACCGGGTCAGTGGCCAATCCGGTACGACGCTGGGGTGATATTGAAATTGACACGCGCTCTCGCATTGTCTCCATCCGTGGCATCCCTGTGCACCTAACGCGCAAGTCCTACGATATCCTGAGCACCTTTATGCAATACCCTGGTGAAGTCATCTCCAAGGAACGGTTTGAAAGCCTGTTATGGGCTGACGACCCCAAGTCCTCGGATGCCCTGCGCAGCCAGATTCATCTGTTGCGCAAGGCCCTGTCTGAACATGATTGTGATGTGATCGAGACAGTCCATGGCACTGGCTGGCGCCTGGGCAATACCAGCAACAAATCATGAGAAGCCGCGGGCAACTCTCGCTGGCCCAGCGCATGGCGCTGGCGCTGACAGGCGCGGTAACGCTTTTTGTGATTGTGCTTTGTGTGCTGTCGCTGTGGGCATTTGACAGCATGGAAGACAATCTAGTGGACTCCGCCCTGCTCGCGGAAAAAGACCGCATTGTGGCGCAGAGTGACGTAAACGCAAAGGAGCCTGGTCAGGGCTCGCAGGAAAGCATGAACCAGCCCATCCGCCGCTGGGACATTCGCAGTACCGCGGATGAAACAACCCTGCCCCGACAGTTACGGCATATGAGCGATGGCGCCCACTTTCTGCAACCCGGCAGCGCGACCTGGCACGTTCTGGTCTTTCCCAATGAAGGCGCAAAAACGGTCCTGCTCTATGATGCTACGGTCAATGAACAGCGCGTTCACGACTTTGCGCTGATTGTGATCATGGCCGGGCTGCTGTGTATCGGTCTGTCTTACTTTCTGGCCCGTCGCGTGTCTCGTCATATCACAGACCCGGTACAAAGCCTCACGCAGACGCTCTCTACCTGGGCGCCAGGCGCCTCCAATCTGTCTGCAAGTCGCAATGACGAAGTGGGCCGGCTGATTGAAGCGTTCAATCGCATGCAAAGTCAGGTTGAAAAATCCATTGCCCAGGAAAAAGAATTTTCTGCGAATCTGAACCATGAAATTCGCACACCGCTAACCACGATACGTACCGATGCGGAAATTGCACTCGAAGACAGCGCCCTGTCTGCCGAAACACTTCAGCGACTGAAACGAACCATCAGCAATGTGGATTTGATCACCGACACGCTGGAAAGCACGGTACATCTGAAAACCGAAGTCCGTCAGGATCCGGAGCCCGTGCACTTGCGCGACTGCCTGGAAAATGCCTGGCAAACCAGTATGAGTACGGATGAGGATTCCGGACTGCAACTGGTCAATCAATTGCTGCCCGAAGATGTGATGGTGGTCAATCGCTATGCCATGCAGATGATTATGCGAAATCTGATACGCAATGCACTGGAACACGCGGCAGCCAGCACGCTCACGGTTTACCGCTCAGGCGACAGGCTGTATTTTGAGGATAATGGCAAGGGCATTGCGCCGGCAGACCTGCCTCGGATTTTTGACCGATATTACAGCGGCCACAGCCGTGATGTGCAATCGACGACTGTATCAGACTCACCTGCCATGCCTGGCAAGCGGCGCGGTCTGGGTCTGGCCATTGTTCAGCACATTTGTGCACTGGAACACTGGACCATGCAGGTCGAGTCTTCAACCCGACCTGGCGCCTCCATGACGCGGTTTATTCTTCAGGTTGCTGCCTGATCCTTGAGTCGATAGACCAGTACTGACGTGGTCGCCAGTGACAGTACTTTGGTGGTCACACTGCCCAGCAGCAGACGGGACAGGCCACTTCGGCCGTGACTGGCAATATAGATCAGGTCGCAGCCGTTTTCCTTGGCCGCCTCAACAATCCCGTCAGCCACACTGTAGTTGGAGATGATGAGCGACGTGGCTTTGACATTGGCCGTCTGGGCCCGGTCCAGCACCGGTTTCAAATAAGACTCGGCTTCCTTGCGTGCGGCCTCTTCATAATCGCCATCAGAGATCGCATAGGAGGCTGCCATACCGTCAAAACCGATAAGTGTAGAAAACGGCTGAGTGACATTGATGGCAATGACTTCTGCATCATTCTGTCTGGCAAAGCAGATGCCTGAGTTGGCTGCGCGTGCGGAAATTTCCGAACCGTCGATGGGAAGCAGAATTTTATTGAACATGGTGGGACTCCTTAAGACTGGGGTGATTCCTGTTTGGCCGCGTTATACAGATGCGTACAACGTGTACCTGAGCGGCAGTAAGCCAGGATAGGCGTTGGCAGACTGTCAAGATGGGTCCGGAAGGTCTTGACGTCTTCAGGCGTAATGCCGCCACTGACGACGGGCTGATAAACAACGGTCAGCCCGGCCTCTTCGCCTGCCTTGATCACATCGGCCGAAGCAGGCTGTGATTCGCCACCTTCAAAATCGGGACGATTGATAATAACGCTCCGGTAACCGGCAGCCTTGAGGGCGGCCATATCCTCTGGGCCCAGTTGCGG
>JAFAGQ010000111.1 GCA_023422555.1 Pseudomonadota bacterium | reverse complement strand
CCATTGGGCATTAGTTCAAATTTGTATGCTTGGAGTCGCTTCATATATACTGTATTTATATCCAGTTTCAAGAGTAAAAGCAAGCCATACGGATATAGAAATGCTGCGCATTTCGCGTCTTACATCCACGCCCTGAACGACAGGGTCTTTCGACTCAGTTGATAAATGGTAAACTTGCGAATCTACGCAAGGTCTGTCATGAATCCCAAATTAAGTCTGCTGCAACCGTATCCGTTTGAGAAGTTGCGCGCGCTGCTCGCAACTGCGGCAAAGCCGCCGGCTGAGCTATCACATATCAATCTGTCTATCGGCGAACCCAAGCACGCTACGCCAGCGCTGGTGAACGACGCCATTGCCAGTCATCTGGCCGGTCTGTCGGCTTACCCGCCCACAAAAGGGGATGCTGCGCTGCGTGAGGCCATTGCGAGCTGGATTGGACGTCGATACGACATTCCTGAGCCGGATCCGGACACGCAGGTGCTGCCATGCCTGGGCTCACGCGAGGCGTTGTTTTCCTTCGCCCAGGTGGTGCTTGATGGTGCACCGGACAGCCTGGTGATTTGTCCGAACCCGTTTTATCAGATCTACGAAGGGGCCGCCCTCCTGGGCGGCGCTCAGCCGTATTTTGTGAACGCGGTCGCGGAGCGCAATTTTGGCCCTGACTGGTCGGCTGTTCCCGATGAAGTATGGGAGAAAACGCAACTGCTGTTTGTCTGTTCGCCCGGCAATCCGGCTGGTAACGTCATGCCAGAGGCCGAATGGAAAATACTATTCGATCTCTCGGATCGCTATGGCTTTGTCATTGCCTCAGACGAATGCTATTCAGAAATCTACTTTGACGAAACACAACGTCCGGTAGGCGTGCTGCAGGCTGCGCATCGACTGGGTCGCAGCGATTTCAAAAACTGTGTCTGCTTCTCAAGCCTGTCCAAGCGCTCTAATGTTCCCGGCATGCGATCCGGTTTTGTGGCCGGCGATGCCGAGTTGCTCAGGTCTTTCCTGTTGTACAGAACCTATCATGGCAGCGCCATGAGCCCCGTATTCAGTACCGCCAGCATTGCGGCCTGGAATGACGAAACCCATGTTCAGCAGAACCGGGCTTTATACAAGGCCAAATTCGATGCGGTCTATCCTATCCTGTCTGACGTACTGGTTGTAAAAATGCCGGATGCCTCGTTTTATTTCTGGGCAGGAACTCCTGGAGACGATGCACAGTTCGTACGCGAGCTGTTTGCAGAACAGCACGTGACCACCCTGCCCGGCAGTTATCTGGCGCGAGAGGCTCATGGTGTGAATCCGGGAACCAATCGGATCCGTCTGGCGCTGGTCGCACCACTGGAGCAATGCGTCGAGGGCGCAGAGCGTATTGCGCGATTTGTACGCGACCACTATTGAACGTGGGAAAGACGCGCAGATCGTGTCAGTAACTGATCTGCGCTCAACGTCTTCGCCCAATAGACCTTTGTTTTATCACATCGCTGTTTTACCCTGTTATCTGGCTTAACCTTGTTTTTAATCACCTTATAACCAACGACTATGACTACTGATCTTCAAACCGTTCTGGAAAAAGCGTGGGATGACCGCGCCAACCTTTCATCTGCCACCGCCCCTGCTGAAGTGCGCGATGCTGTCAATACTGCCCTGGCCGGACTGGATGCAGGTACCCTGCGGGTTGCTGAAAAAAAGGACGGTGACTGGGTCGTCAATCAGTGGCTGAAGAAAGCCGTTCTGCTGTCATTCCGTCTGAACGATAACGAAGTGATGAATCATCCTCCGATGCAGTTTTTCGACAAAGTCCCGCTCAAGTTCCAGGATTTCAGCGCAGACGATTTCAAAAAAGGCGGCTATCGCGTGGTACCCAATGCCGTAGCTCGCCGTGGTGCCTTTATCGGCAAGAACGTTGTGCTGATGCCTTCCTATGTGAATATCGGCGCCTATGTTGACGAAAATACAATGGTGGATACCTGGGCGACAGTTGGCTCCTGCGCACAGATTGGTAAAAACGTGCACCTGTCTGGTGGCGTAGGCATTGGTGGCGTGCTGGAACCGTTGCAGGCCAATCCCACCATCATCGAGGACAACTGCTTTATCGGCGCCCGCTCTGAAGTCGTGGAAGGCGTGATTATCGAAGAAAATTCCGTCCTGGCCATGGGCGTGTTCATTTCACAAAGCACCAAAATCTACAACCGTGAGACAGGCGAAGTCACATACGGTCGCGTTCCTTCGGGTTCTGTCGTTGTTCCAGGTTCCCTGCCTGCTGCAGATGGCTCTCACAGCCTGGCCTGCGCAGTCATCGTCAAGCGCGTTGACGCCAAAACACGCGAGAAAACCAGCATCAACGATCTGCTGCGGGCATAAGCATGAGCGATGTTACTCTTTCACCTGTTCTGGCGCTCACCAAGGCACTGATCGCGCGCCCTTCGGTGACGCCAGACGACCAGGGCTGTCAGCAGCTGCTGGCCAGCGAGCTGGCCGATGCCGGCTTCAAGGCGGAACACTTGCCTTTTGAAGACGTGCAGAATCTGTGGCTGCGACGCAATACCGCAGCACCCCTGGTGGTTTTTGCTGGCCATACTGATGTCGTTCCTACCGGCCCGCTATCACAGTGGAAAAGCGATCCGTTCGCACCCGAAATTCGGGATGGCAGGCTTTACGGCCGAGGAGCCGCAGACATGAAAAGCTCCATCGCTGCATTCACCGTTGCTGCCAGTGAGTTTGTTCAGGCGCATCCTGATCATAAGGGTTCCATCGCCATGCTGATTACGTCGGACGAAGAAGGACCCTCCATCAATGGTACCGTCAAAGTCTGCGACTATCTGAGCCAGCAGAACATTCGCCCCGATTACTGTATCGTCGGTGAACCCACGTCAA
>JAFAGQ010000406.1 GCA_023422555.1 Pseudomonadota bacterium | reverse complement strand
GAAAATTCATCATGTGCTCCTACCCTTTTCCTGAAATAAAGCCAGGAACACTGAAGAAACGTTCAACGGCCGACATAATTACCAGAATCAATAAGTTGATGATGACATACAGGGCAGTTGCCGCCATATACGAAGGGAATGTCTGGAAAGTGGATTCCTGCATGGAAGCCGCCGCACCGGTAATTTCAAGCAGACCAATGGTGTAGGCAACAGAAGAGTTCTTCAGCAGGTTGAGCATTTCCGAAGTCAGGGGCGGTGTAATGATGCGCATGGCCATGGGCAGAAGCACATATCTGTACATCTGTACCCGGGTCAGGCCAAGTGCCGTGGCTGCCATAGACTGGCCGCGAGGCAGTGAGCGAATACCTGAAGACAGCTGAACCGCAATCCTTGATGACGTAAACAGGCCAAGGCACAGGACGGCCGGCCAGAAAACCGAAGACGGATAAGGCATCCCGATGATGGCTTTCCCAAGGGATTCGGGCAGCACCTGAGGGACGACGTAATACCAGAGGAATAACTGCACCAGCAGCGGAATGTTCCTGAACAGCTCGACATAACCCGAACATATGCGTGCGACGAACCGGTTCTGACTGGTCAGTCCGATACCCACAGCGATACCTACGACGAACGCCAGTATCCAGGCGATCACAGAGAGCTCAAGTGTCCATATGACCGCTGTCGTGAAGGCGTCCAGATACGTATTCCCGCTGGGAGACAACTGGCAGAAAAGGGCCGCGTTGTCGATATTCGCCGGATCACAAAAAAATGTGGAAATAGACATAATTTGAAACGCAATTTATAAAAAACAAAAAACGGCACAAAACCCGCTTACGCTATGTTTTGTGCCGTCGGACAGATGCCGGCTTACTTATAGATTGCCGGATCTGGAGAGTCTGTTGGCGATGCAATCGCTTTTTTCAGTGACTCAGACATTGGCAGATTCATATTGATGTTTTTTGGTGGGATGGGGCTTTCGAACCATTTGGTGTACAGTTTCTGCAGCTCACCATTTTTCATCATTTCGATTACTGCGTCATCTACCACTTTCTTGAACTCAGGATCATCCTTGGGTTCGATGATTGCGTATGGTTCGATGGTCAGAGGCTCAGAACTGATGGCCCATTTGTCCGGATCTTCTGAGTTAGCCACCAGACTGGCAAGCAGCACGTCATCCATGAAGAAGGCTTTGGCGCGACCAGCCTGAACGGTCAGGAACGCACCCGCGTGATCTTTTGATGGGATGATATTCATGCCCAGATTTTCTTTTGCGTTGGTTGCTGCCAGCCATTTGATGTTGCTGGTACCTGCGGTAGACGTTACTGTCTGACCTTTGAAGCCTTGAACATCCTTGATATTGTCAGCCTTGGCAGATACGAAACGGGTAGCCGTTACAAAAGTGGTTGGAGCGAAGCTGACCTGTTTCTGACGCTCTGCATTGTTGGTAGCAGAACCGCAAGTCAGATCGACCGTGCCATTCATGATCAGAGGAATACGGCTGGCAGAAGTCACAGGAACCTGTTTGACGGTGAGTTCAGTACCCAATTTCTTTTCGATGGCTTTGACGATGCCATCGCAGATTTCTTTGGAGTAACCGATGGGTTTACCGCCATCCAGGTATGAAAAAGGGATGGACGAGTCACGATAACCGAGGGAAATTGTTTTTGTACTTTTGATTTTGTCCAGACGACCTTCGGCGTGAGCGGACAAACCTATTGATGAAATAAGTGCGGCAAGCACGAGACTTGAAAACTTCATGGATAACTCCTTATAACGGTGACGCTAGTATGAACGAAATGCTCATGCTTCGGGTTCAGGTTTAACCCTAATTTTTTATAAAAATAGTTTCGCTCCAAAGAGCAGAACCTTATTTTTAATGGATTTCTGAGCAAACGAACACAAAAGATACATAATGATACACTTTGATCGTTTATGGATCGATCACCAGTATGGATTTGCCAAAAACCCGGGCATCGGTGCCCGAATTCGGGCAGGGTCGATACCGAAAACTGAAGTGGAAAAATTGATCCGGTTACGAATCAGCAGGCAGACAGATTCACGTTTGCGACTAAAATAGTGTTTTCATTCGCCGGTTTCCTTATTACATGTACAAACCTTCCTATCCGCATCCTGTTCTGGCCCGCGAGGGCTGGCCGTTCATTGCCGGCTCCGTCATTCTGGCCCTGCTGATTACCTGGTGGTCGACCGGCGTTGGAATTATATTCTGGCTTCTGGCGATTTTTGTTATTCAGTTTTTCCGAGACCCGCAACGTCAGGCACCCGATGGAGAAAGAGTCGTTCTCTCGCCTGCAGACGGGCGTATTGTTTCGGTCGATAAAACCATTGATCCCTATACGCAGCAGCAGTCCCTGAAAATCAGTGTGTTCATGAATGTGTTCAATGTTCATTCAAACCGGTTCCCGGTAACAGGTCGCGTCACAAAAGTGGAATATTTCCCAGGTTCCTTTGTGAACGCAGCACTGGACAAAGCGTCGGTGGAAAATGAAAGGAACGCCGTGCATATCAGCCTGGACTCCGGTGAGCACGTCACGGTTGTGCAGGTTGCCGGACTGGTTGCACGTCGCATTCTTTGTTATGTTAAGCAAGGCGATACTCGTCGCGCAGGTGAGCGCTATGGCTTTATCCGTTTTGGCTCGCGCGTAGATGTCTATCTGCCGCCCGAGTCACGCCCACGCGTGGCCATTGGCGATAAGGTGTCCGCGACCTCTACAGCGCTTGCCGATTTGCCCCAGGTTGTTGCTCCCGCCTCTCAGGCTACGACACTATGAACGAAAATCTGCCTCGTCCCCGCAGCGCTATCTATTTGTTGCCTAACGCTTTCACGACGGCCAATCTGTTCGCAGGATTTTATGCCGTAGTGCAGGCCATGAACGGGCGCTTTGAAGTGGCGGCCATTGCCATTTTTGTGGCGATGGTGCTCGATGCCATGGACGGGCGCGTAGCGC
Source organism: Pseudomonadota bacterium (assembly GCA_023422555.1). Lineage (GTDB taxonomy): Bacteria > Pseudomonadota > Gammaproteobacteria > Burkholderiales > Burkholderiaceae_B > Advenella. The sequence goes on along the minus strand of JAFAGQ010000406.1, from coordinate 1,618 downwards.
GCCTGACCAATACCCAATCGGCTTTCGGAGAACAATACGACTCCATGTCTGATATGGTGTCTTTCGGCATTGCGCCAGCGCTGGTGATGTACGAATACCAGCTTCAGGCGCTGGGACGATGGGGCTGGATTGCGGCATTCATTTATGTTGCAGGGGCAGCGCTGCGTCTGGCTCGCTTCAACACCAATATAGGCGTGGTCGACAGCCGTTTTTTTCAGGGCCTGCCCAGTCCGGCGGCTGCCGCGCTGGTCGCGGGTTTCGTCTGGCTGTCAGTTGACAATCGCATTCCTGATTACGAATCGCTGGCCTGGCTTGCCTTTGTACTTACCGTATATGCCGGTATCAGCATGATTTCCAATGCGCCATTTTTCAGTGGCAAGTCATTGGCACTGGAGAAAAAGCTGTCACCACAAAACATCATGCTGGTGTTGGTGCTGATTTTTGCCTTTGTTTCCTCCGATCCGCCGATCGTGCTGTTTCTGCTGTTTATTGTGTACGGCCTGTCTGGCTGGATTGTCTGGTATTTTCGCTGGCGCAAGGCGCAGCAGCTTCATGATAGTCGCCGCGAGAGTCGTGTGACCGAAGACGCTGGTGAGGCTACGATATCAGATACACACAAGACGCCCGCAACGAATCACAAGACTGGCGAAATTACGCCGGAGTCAGGAAAAGAGGGTGGCGGACGCAGTGAACCGCATATTGCCGATCCGCAGACGCAGGACAAGCCCCGGGACTGGTTCCGCAAGGATTGAATCCATTTACCGGGAACCGGGCTTGGATAAGACACAGCAAGTAGGCAGAAACACGCGGTCATGTGTTGCCGCGGGTCGGCCTTAGAGTCCCATAAACTCAAATTCGCGCTCAAACGCGGGATCTGGTCCGGGATGGTGATGCGTTACCTGCTGGCCATCGCGACCCAGATAAATGTACATCAGCGAATTCCAGACATTGGCCTGCTTGTAGCGATATTCCCAGACGACTTCATTTTTCTCGCCAAGGCCGGCACGGGTGACTCGAGCCGGAGGGCCGAATTCGCAGCTCACGTCGTTGGCCGTCCACACGCCGCTATCGAGCTTGCGGAAATTGGCGTCCGTCAGGATGGGCTCAACCCGGTCAGCGATGCCGGCACTATTAAATCGTGTGCCATAGGCATATTGACCATTGGGCTGCAGCGTCCAGATTGCACGCGTGCCGCCATTGTCCATCGGGCAGGTAAAGTTGGGCTGGCCCATGGTCTGATAAACCACCGACTGCGGGGCATTTGGCGGAACATCCCGATAGCTGGCGCAGGCACCAAGTGTGGCACAAAGGGCAACTACGCCCAGCAGACGTGATTTTTTACCAGCCCTCATTGACCGCCTGGAACGCATTGTGTAGCGGGAACTGTTGCAAATTGAGCCTGAAAAGCCGGGAAAATGCTTGAAATTCGACATATTTGGACCTGTTTCGCTAAGGTTTACGTGCACACTGCCGCTGAATCATATATAATTATCGGTCTTAATAAAGGCTAGCCGGGTTCTGCGGTATGAATCCATTGTAGTCCTTAATTATCCCCAATTTTAATCCATCACGGTAAAACGCCTCGGTTTTACCGCCAGTTAATGAGGCTTATTTAAAA
>JAFAGQ010000405.1 GCA_023422555.1 Pseudomonadota bacterium | reverse complement strand
CATGTTCTTTACGTAATGCGTTCAGGAAAGGATCTTGTAGTGATTGCCCTTTAGTGCTCATTGGCTAGGCTCCATATGTTATTTGGGTTTACAACTGAAAACGGCTTTACTGAAAGACCTGATTACTAAGCAGCCACGAATGACAATCAGGTCCTGACAAAAAAGCAGTAATTTACTATATTAGATTAAGAAACTATTTCAGACAATGACTTAATGAGTGATTCACATTGTTTTTTTGTGCCAATCGTAACACGCAGAAATGCAGCAATCCGCGGATGTCTGAAATGACGCACGAAGATACCCTGGCTGCGTAATGCAGCAAGCAGCCCGGCAGCATCATGATCCGGGTGCGTGACAAAGATAAAGTTTGTCTTTGACGGAAGCACCGTAAATCCAAGATTGCGCAAGGCATCGCTAAGGAATTCCCGTGTCTCGCAGATCTCGGCCGTGGTCTTTTCAAAATAGGCCTGATCTTCAAATGCCGCAATCGCACCGGCTTGCGCAAGTCGGTCTACCGGATACGAATTGAAACTATTTTTGACTCGAACCAAACCTTCGAGCAGCTCGAGTTGCGCAAACGCAAAGCCCACACGCAGTCCCGCCAGCGAGCGCGATTTGGACAGCGTCTGCAGAACCACAAGATTCTTATATTTGCGAATCAATGGAATACAGGTCTTTGCGCCAAAATCAACATACGCTTCGTCGACAGCCACCACCCATTCTGGTCGCTGTATCAGCAGCTGTTCGATTTGCTCAAGTGCCAGCGCAATACCGGTAGGTGCGTTCGGATTGGGAAAGATGACAGCACTGACCGATTCGGCGGGCACCGACAGATAGTCCTCTATACGAATGCTCAGATCATCTGCCAGCGGCACATTCAGATAGTCGATATCGTACAGGCGACAGTAGACCGGATAGAAACTGTAAGTGATATCGGGAAACAGAATCTGCTTGCCATGGTGACGGAACAGGCTTAGAAAAAGATGCGCCAGCACTTCATCGGAACCATTGCCGGGAAAGACATGATCTGCAGGCAAACCGTAGTAATTACCCACGACCGAACGCAGACGGTCACTCTCCGGACTGGGGTACAGTCGCAGATGCTCTGACGCGGCCTGACGGATGGCTTCCAGCACAGCAGGAGACGGCGCAAAGGGTGACTCGTTGGTATTGAGCTTGATCAGATCTGTCTGTTGCGGCTGTTCACCGGGAACATAAGGATCCAGGGTTTTGACAAAATCACTCCAGTACGCACTCATGCTCTACTCTGCTTTCTTGTAAGGATTCTTTGAAGACTTGAATTCGATTCGCAACGGCGTTCCCTGCAATTTGAACGCACTGCGCATTCTGGATTCCAGATAGCGCCGATACGATTCGGGAATGGCATCCAATGCGTTGCCGTGAATCACAATCAGTGGCGGATTCTGTCCGCCCTGGTGTGCGTAACGCATCTTGGGCCGGAAAATTCCCTTGCGCGGTGGCTGCTGCTGCTCAACAGCAGCGTGCAGTTCACGTGTCAGTTTTGGTGTAGACAGTTTGGCAAATGCCGCTGCATGCGCCTCATGCACCGAACGCATGAGCTGACTGATACCTGCACCTTTGAGCGCAGAGATCGTATGCATTTTTGCGAACGACAGGAATCGCAGTTTGCGCTCGAACTCTCGTTCGATCCAGTCTCGCTTATCGCGATCGAGACCGTCCCATTTATTAATAGCCACCACAAGCGCCCTGCCCGTTTCCAGCACAAATCCGGCAATATGCGCGTCCTGTTCGGAAATCTCGCTTTGCGCATCCAGCATCAGCAACACGACGTTACTGGCTTCAATCGCCTGCAGAGTCTTGATCACTGAAAATTTTTCTATCGATTCAAACACCTTGCCGCGTTTGCGCAAACCTGCCGTGTCGATCAGCGTGTACAAACGACCATTGCGTTCAAAATCAATTTCAATCGCATCGCGTGTTGTACCGGGCATATCGAAAGCGATTACCCGCTCTTCACCCAACAATGTATTGATGAGGGTAGATTTGCCCACATTCGGACGGCCCACAATGGCCAGCTTCAGGCGATGATCCGTGAATGGTTCTTCAGCCTGCCCTTTTGTCCCGGCGTCTGATTCCTCTTTGGACTCATCCGCCGCAAGTACCTGAGCAATCTGTTCGTCCGACAGTTCGTCTTCTTCGACATCGCTGTCTGCGTCATCCGCAGCGTCCGACTGTAGTGAGGGGTATCGGGCAGAGACCACTTCGGCCAGCGCTGTTTCGATCAGATCCACAACTCCGTCACCATGTGCGGAAGAAATGGCATGTGGTTCGCCCAGGCCCAGCTCATGAAACTCGGCAGTGGCCACACCACGGTTCATACCTTCGGCCTTGTTGACCGCCAGGAACACGTGTGCACGCGTTTTTCTCAGCAGGCGCGCGATTTCATGATCGTGCGCATTGACACCAGCACGGGCATCAACCAGAAAGATAACAACATCCGATTCCGAAATGGCAAGGCTGGTCTGTCTTGCCATCTCCATCAGAATACCGGTTTTGGCTACCGGCTCGAAACCGCCGGTATCCACAACCAGAAAAGGAATACTGCCGACCCGGCCCTCTCCGTAATGGCGATCGCGGGTAAGACCCGCGTAATCAGCCACCAGCGCCGCGCGGGAACGCGTCAGCCGGTTAAAAAGGGTTGACTTGCCCACATTGGGCCGGCCAACCAGCGACACCACGGGTTTAAAGGAAATGTTACTCAACGCACACCAAGCATAACAAGATTACCCGCACCGGTTTGCACCAGGATGCCCTGAGCGGTGGCGGTCAGCGGCGATACGATAGCGTCGCCCCCGAATTCGGATCTGCCCAGCAGATGCCCATCGGCATCAGACAGATAATGGATGTAGCCTTCGTAATCGCCAACGGCAACAACATTGCCGTTAGAGACAGCATTGGTCAGCCTGCGGTTTTTGAGAACCTGATTGACCCACTGCTGCTGGCCGTTACCCAGCGCCATGCGGACAACCTCGCCATGAATACCGGTGGCGTACAAAGAATTATTATTCAGCGTCATACCTGTTGCGCTGGAGAACGGTTGCTGCCACAAGGCAGGTGCATTGTGTTGACCAGGCGTGTAGCAGCCCGCATTACCCTGGTAAGTAGCAACGCAAACGCCATTGCCAACCAGCACCGGAGAACCGACAACATCGGTGACGCTGTCAAGATCGGTCACACCGCGTATCGGTCCTGCCAGAACATCCCATTTCAGCGTACCTGTCTTCAGGTCAAGCGCAACCAGCCTACCGCTGGGAACTGCAACCAGTACATTCCCTTTGTCAATGACCATACGAGAGACGGCGCGCAGTGCCAGCTCGGCATTGGTACGCTGATAGTTCCATAGCAGCTCGCCGGTGCCCGCGTCAAACCCCTGTACCCGGTAATCGTCTGCGCGCACAACGACCACACCATCACCAACAGCCGGCGGCGTGGATGAACGTGTACTTGCCTTCGCAGTCCAAAGTTTTTTACCCGCCGCATCCAGCGCAATGATATTGCCATCGGGTGCAGCAACAACAGCAATATTGCCATCGGTACCCACGCCGGCTGACAAGGCATCGGCAGCAGACGTTTTCCACTGGATTGCGCCATTGGACAGAGAAACTTTGGCGACTGAGCCATCAGGCGTTGCTGCATATACGCTGTCGCCCGAGACTGCAGGCGCAAAGCCGACACCGCTGCCCGAGCCGATAGATGCACTCCATGCTGCGGCAGGCACTGTCGTCTGCGTATATTCAGTCAGCTCAACAGGCTCAAACTGCGATGGATTTGAAAACAGTCCGCAGCCTCCCAGCGCCAGGGCACCAGCAAGAATACCTACTTTCAGAAAATGTCGGGGCATATGTTGAAGCGTCATGGTTATTCTCCACCTAAAGCACTGATTTTCAATTGAATCGTATTCACAAACGCACGAGGCAGCTGAGTACCGGCAAGCGCGGCTTTCCACGCAGCAACAGCTTCGGTCTTCTTGCCCTGAGCAACAAGGATGTCGCCCTTGCGATCATCATACAGAGCCTTGAACGGTTCCGGCGGATTGTTCAGCTGCGCCAGCGCCTCGTCAAACTTTTTCTGATCTGCATAAACCGTGGCCAGACGCAGTTTGGCAACGGGAAGCAATTCCGGAAAATCACTGCCACGATCAGCGAGCCACTTGAGTTCTTCAGTCGCCTTGTCGTAGTTGCGGGCACGAAGATAATAATCGCCAGCCAGCAAAGCGCCACGAGCAGCGTAGGCCGTATCGTCGTAACTTTTCTTCAGTTCGGCAGAGGCCTGGTTCAGGCGTGCATCACTATCAGCGCTCGAAGACTGAGCGGAAGTCTGCACGATTTCATAGTAACCCAGCGCCTGCTTGGCCTGTGACGATTTATACCAGTTCCAGCCATACCAGGCCAGAATACCAAGCATCACAATGATGATTGCAGTCATGATGGTATTGCCGAAGCGATCCCACCACGCCTTGAGGCTATCGATTTTTTCCTGTTCTTCGAGGTCAAATGCCATATTCTTCAAACATCCTATGCAGATTTTTCTAACCGCAGATCACGTATCGAGACTGC
>JAFAGQ010000403.1 GCA_023422555.1 Pseudomonadota bacterium | reverse complement strand
GCAGATGCTGAACAGACACATGCATAACGTCGGTAAAGAGCTTGGGATAGATACCCATGACCAGAACGAAAATCGCCAGGATTGCCAGCAATGCATACTCGCGGCAGCTGACGTCTTTCATCTGTTTCACTGCTTCATTGGTGATTTCGCCGTACGCTACGCGCTTGACCATCCACAAGGAATAGGAAGCTCCCAGAATCAGCGCCGTTGCTGTCAGCAGACCAATCCAGAAATTGTGCTCTACCGCGCCCAGAATCACATAGAACTCACCCACGAATCCGCTGGTCGCAGGCAGGCCGCTGTTGGCCATGGAAAAGAGCACGAAGAACGTGACAAATTTAGGCATGGTATTGATCACGCCACCGTAATCGGCAATCCGACGAGTGTGCAGACGGTCATACAGCACGCCGATACACATGAACATGGCACCGGAGACAAAACCGTGAGAAATCATCTGGATGATCGCACCTTCCATGCCGGCAGTATTGAACAGGAAGAAGCCCAGGGTCACGAAACCCATGTGCGCCACTGATGAGTACGCCACCAGTTTTTTCATATCGTCCTGGACAATCGCAACCAGACCAATGTAGATCACGGCAATCAGAGACAGCGCAATCATCAGCCCCGCCATGCTGTGTGAAGCGTCTGGCGCAATCGGCAGTGAGAACCGAAGGAAGCCGTAGGCACCCAGTTTCAGCATGATGGCTGCCAGCACAATCGAACCGCCGGTAGGCGCTTCTACGTGCGCATCAGGCAACCATGTATGGACAGGCCACATTGGCACTTTCACCGCAAAGGCAGCGAGCAGCGCGAAGAAGATCAGCATCTGGGGCGTATAACCCAGTTTCGCCTGTTGCCAGGCCAGGATGTCGAACGAACCGGTCTGCGAGTACAGATAGATGAATGCAACCAGTGTCAGCAGAGATCCAAGCAGCGTATACAGGAAGAACTTGAACGCGGCATAAACGCGGTTGGGTCCGCCCCATACCCCGATGATGATGTACATCGGAATCAGCGTGGCTTCAAAGAATATGTAAAACAGCAGACCATCAAGGGCAGCGAACACACCAACCATCAGGCCGGAAAGGATCAGAAATGCCGCCATGTACTGTGCTACGCGTTTGGTAATCACTTCCCAGCCGGCAATGACCACGATGACCGTAATAAATGCGGTCAGCAGGACAAGCCACATGGAAATGCCATCAACACCCAGATGGTAGTTGGCAGAGAAAGCAGAAATCCAGGGCGTATTTTCGACAAACTGCATCTGCGCTGTCGAACCGTCAAAGCCGAAATAAATGGGCAGCGTGACCAGAAAACCGATCACAGAACCAAACAATGCCAGCTTGCGCGTGAAGTCCGCGCGCTCGTCGCTGCCCATGATCAGAACCAGAATACCGGCAACGATAGGCACAAAGATTGCCAGGGACAGCCAGGGTAAGGTAGAAGTCATTTCGCCCATCTTAAAGTACCAGCACAAATATTGAAATGAAGGCAATTACGCCGACGATCATGGCGAACGCATAATGGTAGATGTAGCCGGACTGCAGATGACGGCTGACAGCGGCAAGCAGCGCCACCAGACGTGTACTGCCCGAAACCAGCCCACCATCGATCACGCCCTTGTCACCGACATTCCAGAACACGGAACCCAGCGCACGAGCGCCGCGGGCAAATATATTCTCGTTGACCCAGTCAACATAGTATTTGTTCTCAAGAACCCGATTGACGCCGGAGAGCGAACGATAGACTTTCGCGGGCAACGCAGGATTGATGAGATAGCAATACCAGGCCACAACCAGACCGGCAATCATCAGCCAGAATGGCAGCGTCGTGAAGGCATGCAGGCCATAGGCAACCCAGCCGTGGAATTCGTGAGCCAGCTCTTCCATGGCAGGGTGATGTTCGGAAACCGTAATCACGCCTTTGAAGAAATCGCCGAACAGCAAAGGCGCAATTGCCCAGGCTCCCACCGCAACAGATGGAATGGCCAGCAGAACCAGCGGCAAGGTAACCACCCAGGGTGACTCGTGAGGCGTACCGCCATGATGATGATCATCGTGGCCATGGCTGTCATCATGCGCGTGTGCATCATGTGAGTGAGCATCATGTGAAGCCTCATGGCCATGATGGGCATGAGCATCAGTCTCAAACCGTGGTTTTCCGTGGAAGACCAGGAAGTAGACACGGAAGGAATACAAGGATGTCACGAATACACCGATCAGAGTTGCCCAATAGGCAAATCCGCTACCCCAAACCGTTGCAGCACCAGCCGCTTCAATAATATGTTCCTTGGAATAGAAACCGGCAAAGAACGGTGTACCTACCAGTGACAGCGTACCGATAAGGAACGTAATCCAGGTAATAGGCATATATTTACGCAGACCACCCATATTGCGGATGTCCTGATCATGATGCATACCGATAATGACCGAACCCGCGCCCAGGAACAACAGGGCTTTGAAAAATGCGTGCGTCATCAGATGGAAGATGGCTATCGGATAGGCCGAGG
>JAFAGQ010000392.1 GCA_023422555.1 Pseudomonadota bacterium | reverse complement strand
CTGTATATATATACAGTCCGTTTTTTTATTCGCTTTCATTATTTGTCACGTCGATTACGAGGAACCATGAGCCTGAAACTCACCGCGCGTCAGCAGGAAATTCTCAATCTGATTAAATCTGCGGTTGAACGCACCGGCTTTCCGCCGACGCGTGCAGAAATCGCATCGGCACTCGGTTTCAAGTCTCCTAACGCCGCAGAAGATCATCTTCGTGCCCTGGCCCGAAAAGGCGCCATCACACTTACCGCCGGTGCCTCTCGCGGCATACGCCTGGTGGAAGATTCTGATGCAGGCAGCCCGGTGGCGGCCGCCCCGGATGCTCAGAGCAGCGGCGGCGTTTCGCTGGCAAACGCGCTGCGTCAATTGCTGTTGCCTGTAGTTGGTAAAGTTGCGGCAGGTAGCCCCATTCTGGCGACAGAACATATCCATCGCGAACTCACGTTAGACCCCTCCCTGTTCGAACAGCAGCCTGATTATCTGCTTACCGTGAAAGGTCAGAGTATGCAGAATATCGGCATCATGGATGGCGACTTGCTGGCGGTCAAGCGCTCGCAGGATGCCCGTAACGGACAGGTCGTGGTGGCGCGTATCGACGACGAAGTCACTGTGAAACGCTTCAGCCGCAAGGGTCGGGTCATTGAACTGCTGCCCGAGAATGACGAATTTTCTCCCATCATTGTTACTGACGAGAACGATTTTGCGATCGAAGGGATTGCAGTAGGACTGATCAGGCCGCATAATCTGCACTGATTCCCTTTCGGTGCATTTATGAATGCGTGGCAACAATTCAGAAAAGATTTTTCGGCGTCCGCATTCGTTGCAGGAGTCATCACCGTCCTGGTCTCCCTGACTGGCCCTGTGGCCATTATCATTCAGGCAGCAAAAACAGGCGGTCTGAGCCAGGAGCAGTTGACCAGCTGGATCTGGGCGATGTCAATCACCAGTGGCGCGTGTGGCCTCTGGCTCAGTATCCGTTATCGCACTCCCATCGTCTGCGCCTTCTCAACGGGCGGTGCTGCCCTGCTGATTGATGCGCTTCCCAACTATTCTTACAACGACGTGATCGGCGCCTATATCTTTGCGGCGGCTCTGGTTGTTCTGCTTGGTGTCAGCGGATTATTCTCAAGAATGATGCAACATATACCGCGCAGCATTGTGTCAGGCATGCTCGCGGGGATTCTGTTTGTTTTCGGCGCGCATCTGTTTGTTTCCATGCAGAAGGCACCCATGCTTGTACTGCCTATCGTGCTCGCCTATCTTGTCATCAAGCGCTTCTTTCCGCGCTATGCCGTGCTGGCGGCGCTTCTGACCGGCATCGTCATCAGTCTCGTTCTTGGACAACTGAACACAAGTGTGCTCAGCTTTCATTTTGTCATTCCGGAAGTCACCGTGCCGGGCCTTTCTCTTCCCGCCCTGATCGGTGTCGGTATTCCTTTGGCCTTTGTCGCGCTGGCTTCCCAATACGCACCGGGAGTTGCCGTTCTGCAATCCAGTGGCTATCATCACACGCCGATATCTCCGCTCATTACAACTACCGGCATATCCACTATCCTTTTCGCCCCTTTCGGATTGCACGGCACCACCCTCGCTGCAATTACCGCAGCCATGTGTACAGGGCCGCAGGCGCATCCCGATCCTCATCGACGTTACGTTGCCGCTGTTGTCTGCGGGGTGTTGTATATCTTCTTTGGCCTATTCGCCACTGTGGTCACCACCCTCTTCATTGCCATTCCGGAAACGTTTGTGGCCTCGCTGGCCGGGCTGGCCCTGCTGGGCGCACTTTCCTCGGGCCTGGCTGGGGCGGTAGCGGATGAATCGGAGCGTGAGGCCGGCGTTGTCACGTTCCTGATGACAGCCTCTGGCGTATCGTTCTTCGGAGTGGGCTCGGCATTCTGGGGGTTGATTGCCGGCGTGGTCGCTTATGCCATTCTGAACTGGAAACGTAGCGCGCAGATTTAGTACGCATGGCAAGCCTGGCTTTCCAGGGTTTGGTTTGGCCGGGTTTGGTCTGGATGGCAAAAATATAGACTGGCATCGTAGGGCTTTGCCGATGAGCGCCGCTCATCAACCAACGAGAGACCCTGGACTACATCAATTCTGCCCGGCAGACATTGTATTGTGCGGTGTAACGTGCTGCGCGAGCGCGAACGATCTCGGCAGTCTTCATCAGCCAGGCTTTGGACTGATAAGTCTGGCGCCGATACCCACCCCAGCCTTCGTGATAATTCAGATACTGACCGTAGGCATCCCATTTTGATGTGCCATTAAGTACCTGGGCTTTGGAAATGTACCAACCCATGAAGTCCAGTGCGTTGGCAAAATCGTCGCGGCTGGCGCCATGGCCAATTTCACGTTCGTAGTCGCTCCAGACTTCGTCTTTCGCCTGGGCATACCCATAAGCAGAACTGACTCGCCCCCAGGGAATAAACCAAAGCACATAATTTTTGGGTGGCTTGGCATCCTGACGATAGGATGACTCCTGATACATCATGGCAAATGGTACGGGTACAGGCACTCCCCATTTGTTCTGCATATCCAGCGCCGCGGTGTGCCAATCCGGTTTCTCCCGGAAAATTTCGCAGATATCTTCGGCATTTTTTGGAGGGGTAGTTGAGCAGCCCGCCAGCATTACCGTACCGGCCAGCATGCCAATTGTAAATATTGTTTTTAATTGCAGCATGGGACTATTTCACCTGTATTGCAGATTTGCCACCATTGTAA
>JAFAGQ010000367.1 GCA_023422555.1 Pseudomonadota bacterium | reverse complement strand
GATGGTGACGAAACGGCAAGTTTCAATCCCCTTTTGACGTTTCGCCAGTATCAGCCAGTGTTGCACCCCGTAAGTTATTTGCAGCACTGAAACCCGTATTAACCTGCCCTCGTGGCAGGTTTTTTTTTCGACTGTGCAATAACACGGTACCTGTTCATCCATGTCGCCATGCTCTTGAACTGTACCTGCCAAAACCCTCCCCTGTTCTGTACGCCCACCCTGCATGGCACCATGCAAGTCACGTTTGCGTGGCTCGACAAAAGCCACAATATTTTACGGTTGTCGCCGCTGCGGTGACGTGCTTGCATCCTTGATAGCCGGTACAATGGTCGCTTTTGGCGTAAAAGTATGTGGTTTAAGAATCTGAGCGTTTACCGGCTGTCAGCCGACTGGAAACCCACGCAGGAAGAGCTCGAAGAGAAGCTTGCAAAAGGCGCCTTCGTTCCTGGCAATAAATCGGATATGAACAGCATGGGCTGGGTCCCCGCCAGGGAAAACGGCATGCTGGCGCACGCGCTTAGCGGACAATACCTTCTTTCTCTGCGCATCGAGAAAAAGCTGCTGCCGGCAACGGTCATCAACCAGTTTACGCGTGCCCGCGCCCAGGAAATCGAAGAACAGCAAGGGTACAAACCCGGTCGCAAGCAAATGCGCGAAATCAAGGAACAGGTAACAGAAACCCTGTTGCCCAAAGCATTCAGCATTTTCCGTGATACCCGTGTGTGGATCGATACGCGCAATCACTGGCTGGTGATTGATGCAGCATCCGCGACCAAGGCCGACGAAGTGATTGGCGCACTGGCCAAGGTCATTGATCCCCTGCCCCTGAAAAGCCTATATACCGAACAATCTCCGGCAGCGGCCATGACCGAATGGCTGCTTGCGGACGAAGCACCTGCCATGTTCTCCATCGACCAGGATACCGAACTGCAGTCCTCATCAGAGAATAAGGCCACCATCCGCTACGTACGCCAGAGTCCCGAAAAAGAAGATGTGCAAAAGCATATTCAGTCCGGGAAACAATGTACCAAGCTGGCTCTGACCTGGTCAGATCGTATTTCCTTTGTTCTGGCAGACAACCTGATTATCAAGCGTATCGCGCCGCTGGATATTCTCAAGGAGAATCAGGACCTTTCTGCCATGGACGATGAAGAGCGTTTTGACGCAGACATGACGCTGATGACTGCCGAACTGGCAGGATTGCTGGGTGCACTCGTTGAGGCTCTGGGCGGGGAAAAACAGTCTGCCAAATAAAACAGGCAAAGACAAATTAAGTGTAGACAGGCGCGGCTGTCATCAGAGAACAGTTCAACAAGAACCTGAGTGACCTTCCGCGCCTTTTTGCCGCCATTTTTGACGCATCGTTCCGGCTGGCCGGATTCACGAATTGTTCAGCGGTCAATGCAGGCGACGAATCCTGAGTCAAACCATCAATGCATACGGATTACGACCAGGTTCCCGCCGGATCCACCTTCAAATTCTGACCGTGTTCACATCCAATTTCTGATGAAGTTCTGAAAAGTCCCGAGCACGAATGCAGGGACGAGTTCAGGCAGTGTTCGGGGATAGATCCCGGCCCGGCGCTTATTGCAGATTAATCGTGACCGTATAGGGCACTGGCGTAGCCTTGTGTGCAATGGCCGCCTGCTCCTGGCGCGATTCCATGTCCGTTTTGAACAGCACGCGCAGTTCATATAAGCCTTCGGATGGAATCACATATTCGGTGTCACGCTGCAAAGAATAGGTCTCCTGACCAAACAGAGCCAGCTCGATGGAGGGATCGCCTTTGAGGTTGACCTTCAGCTTCTGGTCTTTGAATGCGCGAAACTGGTAGGAAGAATACCCGGCACCCATGATATAACCGGTATAGATGATGGAATGTTCATTGAGCGGGAAGCGAACACTCTGCGTCATATTGGTAAGCGAGTTGATGAGCGCTTCGTTATGTTTTTCTTCAGCAGCCTGTTTGGCGGGAACTGGCGCATCGGGAGCCTCTACAACCTGCTTTTCTACATATCCAACAATAATGACGCTCAATACCGTTACCAGGGCGATAAGCGCGATAAATTGTTTGCTGAAGGAGTTCACTCGCATTTTTTGTCGGATCAGACTTGTTGAAAAACGGACTGTATCATAACCTGTTTTATAGACAGCTTACACCAGCCGATATTGCTGAATAAATTATTCAATCGCCCGGAAAAACCAGACACCGATTGAAACTTCACCGGCAGTATCGGCCATGTTTCAGCGAAGCAATACCTTTTCCTTGAGCGTATTGAGTTGATCGCGGGCGGCAGCGGCCTGTTCAAATTCGAGGTTGCGTGCGTGATCCTGCATTTGTTTTTCCAGCTTTCTGATTTCTCTGGCCAGCGCTTTTTCATCCATCAGCAGTGCTTCCAGGCGAATTTCCTCTTCTGCCTGAACCTCTGGCGCGTCCTGAATGACGCCATCTATCATTTCACGCACCGATTTGCGCACACCTTGTGGTGTGATACCGTGTTCCTCATTGAAAGCAAGCTGCAGGTTGCGTCGCTTCTCGGTTTCCTCCATGGCGCGATGCATGGAATCGGTAATTCTGTCAGCATAAAGAATCGCCTTGCCATTCAGGTTCCTGGCTGCACGGCCTATGGTCTGAATGAGACTGCGCTCGGAGCGCAGAAAGCCTTCCTTGTCTGCATCCAGAATCGCCACGAGCGAAACTTCAGGGATATCCAGACCTTCCCGAAGCAGGTTGATACCGACCAGAATATCGAAATGCCCGAGTCGCAGGTCCCGAATGATTTCAACCCGCTCTACCGTGTCGATATCCGAGTGAAGGTAGCGGACCTTCATGCCGTTTTCTGTCAGATAATCGGTAAGGTCTTCGGCCATGCGCTTGGTCAGCGTGGTCACCAGAATACGCTCGCCCAGCTCCACACGCAGCTTCGCTTCGCCCAGCAGGTCATCCACCTGTGTCAGCGCGGGGCGCACTTCAACCATGGGATCGACCAGCCCGGTAGGTCGCACGACCTGTCGCACCACATTGTCTGAATGTTCGTTTTCATAATCGGACGGCGTGGCCGATACAAAAATGCTTTGCCGGATACGTTGCTCAAACTCTTCCATCTTTAGCGGCCGGTTGTCCATGGCCGAAGGCAGACGGAACCCGAACTGGACCAGAGTCTCCTTGCGCGAACGGTCACCGCGGTACATGGCGCGCAGCTGACCCATCATCCAGTGACTCTCATCAAAAAACATGAGCGCATCCTGAGGCAGGTAATCAATCAGCGTCGGAGGCGGTTCGCCAGGCGCGGCGCCCGATAAATGGCGCGAATAATTCTCGATGCCCTTGCAGAACCCCAGTTCCTGAAGCATTTCAATGTCAAACCGGGTACGCTGCTCGATTCGCTGTGCCTCAACCAGCTGATTGTTGTCCACAAAGAATTTGGTACGGTCGCGCAGTTCTTCCTTGATGGTTTCAATTGCACGCAGCACCGTATCACGCGGCGTGACATAATGCGAGCTCGGATAAACTGTAAATCGGGGAACCCGCTGGCGAATTTTGCCCGTCAGCGGATCGAACAGATCGATGCTTTCCAGTTCATCATCAAACAGACTCAGACGCACCGCCAGTTCTGCACTCTCGGCCGGGAAGATATCGATGACTTCACCTCGCACCCGGAAAGTGCCTCGTGAAAAATCCACATCATTACGCTCATATTGCATGGAGACCAGACGCGCCAGGATTTCCTGTCGTGGCGTTCTGTCGCCCGTGCGCAGAACCAGTACCATGGCGTGATAGTCGCCCGGATTACCGATACCATAGATACAGGAAACCGTTCCCACAATAATCGTATCGCGCCTTTCAAGCAGACTCTTGGTCGCCGAAAGTCGCATCTGTTCGATATGTTCATTGATGGATGAATCCTTTTCGATGAACAGGTCGCGCGTCGGTACGTAGGCTTCAGGCTGATAGTAGTCGTAATAGGAAACAAAATACTCGACCGCGTTGCGCGGGAAGAATTCGCGAAATTCCGAATAGAGCTGGGCTGCCAGCGTTTTGTTCGGGGCCAGCACCAGCGCCGGCCGGCCCAGCCGCGCAATGACATTGGCCATGGTATAGGTTTTGCCGGATCCGGTTACGCCGAGCAAGGTCTGATACATCAGGCCGTCTTCGACGCCCTGCGTGAGTGCTTCAATGGCTGCGGGCTGGTCACCCGCGGGAGGATAAGGTTGATATAGCTGAAACGGGCTGTCGGGAAACTCGAGAAATCCTGCTTCGCTCATAGATTGTGATCCAGGGGTTAAATTGGCACGGATTTAAG
>JAFAGQ010000328.1 GCA_023422555.1 Pseudomonadota bacterium | reverse complement strand
GCGGGTGTAATGATGGGGATCAGACGAGACAGAAACGATGAGGTGGTTTGAAGGGTAAGAATAGCAGCGATTGGTGCAAGCCAAATGGGCGTAGCGTGTTTCATCTTGTCTCGTGATTCATACTATTTGGGCGCGAGTACCCTCCAGATGTCAATTGTGATGTCGTTGATCGCTGCCAGGGTTCAAAGCGTTATTCTGACATTCTACAACTTTGGGCGCGGCGAGGCGGCAGATGGCATAGTTCGGCGGGCATTGTGGGGGGTGAGATTCATCCATCTTACGTTTTCTGCAGTGTCATAACGAATCGATACTGCGTTGTTCGCGGAGTCCGTGTGTATATCTGGATTGGCTCGGTGAATCACCAGGTTTTACTCAAACTGCTGTATCCAGAATTACTACATATGGTAGTTCCAGAGGATGGACGCATTTATCTCTTTAATATGCGGCCAGTTCTTTCCGTGGTTAGAATGGTCCATTTTGAACGCTCGACAAACAAGCGAGCTGTTAGAAAAAACACATAAATGGACTCTTGTAGCACGTTATGCAACATGCTACAATTCATATTAACCTACTGTTGGGAAGTCACGTGGTATCAATGATTATTTCTTTCAAGCATAAAGGTTTGGAAACCTTGTATAGAACGGGATCAATCAGAGGCGTATTACCCGCACACGCGGAAAGATTGCGACAATTGTTAGCCTATCTGGATGCTGCTACATCGCCAGAATGCCTGAACCTGCCAGGACTCAGACTCCATATGCTCAAGGGTATATACCAAGGATTCTACTCAATCACCGTGAGTGGAAACTGGCGGATAATCTTCAGGTTTATTGATACCGATGTTGAGTTGGTAAATTATCTGGACTATCACTAAAGGGCAAACACCATGATGAAAAATCATCCTCATCCAGGCGAATTGATACGGGTTGATGTCATTGAACCCTCTGGCTTGGATATTACCGAAGCAGCGGCAAGACTAGGAGTTTCCAGAACCACCCTATCACGACTGCTAAATGGACACATTGGAATCAGTCCAGAGATGGCTGTACGCCTTGAAAAGGCGGGACTTAGCAATGCACGGTTCTGGATGGACCTTCAGACTAATTATGAGTTGTCCAAAATCATGCATAAAGATCTCGGTAAGGTCTCTTCACTGGTTGATTGAAATGTGCGGCAATCTCTTTTTCGATTGCCGCGCAAACTACGCTGCCGATCCAGGAAGTCCTACGCACCAATCTGCCGATCTCTTCCCACCAACACACCAACCATCGCAGCCAGAAGCGATAATCCTATGCAGGTACATAGCGGCCACTGCCACCCGCCCAGCGACTCATGCATCACAGCGATCAACGGTGGTCCGGCTGCTGCCAACAGATATCCGATGCACTGTGACATGCCGGATAGTGCACCTGCCAGAACGGCATTACCGGATCGCAGACCGATAAAACTAAGACCAAGAATGATTCCCGCCCCTGTGCCCAGACCAAATAGAATGGACCAGACCAGTGCCCATTGCGGAGCAAGCAGGATCCCGACCAGGGCAATGGTTGACATTAGTGCGACTGCCGCTGCAGGAATGCGCTGATCTTGCAGGCGGCGTAGTATCGGCGCCATCAACAAACCGGGGATCGCCGTCGCCAACTGCAATATTCCATGCAAGGAACCTGCACGTTCGGGTGTCAGACCTGCGTCCACCAGAATCGCCGGAAGATAACCAATAGCAATGTAATAAATGGTCGAGTTCAGACCCAGAAAAAACGTGACTTGCCAGGCCAGAGCAGAGTGCCAGATTCTTCCACCATGAGGCGGCGTTGCCGTATCTGTAGTGGGTTTTGAACGACTACCAAGCTGGAAAACCCATACAGCGATGGCGATCAGCGGTAGCACGATAAAAGCGGCAAGCGTGCCGAGCCAGCCCCAGGTGTGTGCCAATGGGACCGCCGCTGCAGAAAACAGCGCGGCAGCAATCCCCATCGAAATCGCATAGGCGCCTGTCATTGCCGCAATATTGTCCGGAAAATCCCGCTTCACCAGGCTGGGCAGCAAAACATTGCCAACTGCAATACCCGCGCCGATCAGTCCGGTACCCAGATAAAGCATCCATACGGCACCCGACGAACGCATTAATATGCCGGCTGCAATAGCAATCAGCGCGCCGAAGAGCGCCCGCTCCAGTCCGTACTCACGCGCAAACAGAGAGCCGAAAGGCGAGATCAGTGCAAACGCCAGCAATGGCAGGGTTGTCAACACGCTGGCGGCTGTGGCACCCAACCCCAGATCGGCTCGAATCATGCCTAGCAATGGTGGCACACCGGTAAACGGTGCCCTCAGGTTGGCGGCAATCAGCAGAATGCCAATCACAAGCAGCGCATTGGCCAGAGACTGCGTCCGCCTTGCGTGGCTGACCTTGTTATGTGTTTCGGAATCCATCATCTATCCAATATCTGGGAATAACCGTATTCTACGGCCCAGGCTTGTGATGTAATATAGAAGCAATGACAGATGATATCCAAATTATGACATTTGAAAAATGCCAAATGTGAAGATGACGAATGAGAGTGTGCTGTCGCAGTCGCTTCAGGCATTCGAACCTGACGAAGATTACCGCCCCGCAGTGGCCTGTCAGATCAAAGTCGATCAGAACGATGTCGAACAGCCTGTGCACCGGCATCGCAAAGGACAATTGGTCATGGCCTTGCAGGGCGCTGTGACATGCGAGGTTCCTGGGGCATTGTGGATGGTGCCTCCCCAACACGCAGTGTGGATTCCTGGAAACATGCCTCACAGCAACCGAGCTACCGACAATGCCAGAATTTATTTTTTGTTCATTGAACCTGATGCATTGGGCATGCCCGAGGATTGCTGCACGCTGGCTATCAGTCCGTTGTTGCGGGAACTGATTCGATTCCTGGCAGATCAGGATCGCGCGTACCCCAATGAAGGACCCACTGCCCGACTGGTTACCGTACTGCTTGAGCAACTGGCCGTCGCCCCCGTACAGCAACTACATTTACCGATCTCGGATAACCCAAAAATCAGAACGATCGCCGATCATTTGGTTGCATACCCTGCAGACCGCAGGACGCTTGTGCAGTGGGCCGAAAAGCTCGCCATGAGTGACCGCACCCTGGCACGCCTGGTCTTGCGTGAAACGGGCCTGACCTTTGGGCGCTGGCGACAGCAACTGCACCTGATAATCGCCCTGCGCCAGCTTTCTTCAGGTGCCACCGTGCAACAAGTGGCTGGCAATCTGGGCTACGACTCAGTCAGCGCATTTATCACGATGTTCAAGAAGGCACTGGGCAAGCCACCGGCACAGTATTTTGCGATGCTGCAGTGAATTGAAGGGGTTCGATTTCATTTGTTCCTATAATCAATACTCACTAGCCAACATCGAGGATCACCAGCATGTTCAAGTGTAATAATTCTGGATCGTTCATTGCCTCGTGCACCGCAATCGGGCTGAGCATTGGTGTTGCTCTTGGATATATCGCCATTGGCACTATCGTTGGCTTTGTCGCAGGGCTGATCATTACCCAGTTACGAGGAAAATCCACGACTCCGTAGACGGAGCTTGTACACGCCGTAAAGTTCAATCTACCGCAGCGGTCTGAAAAATTGACGAATATCTTCAACAAATTGCTCTGGCTTCTCCATCGCAGTAAAGTGCCCTCCGCCTGAAATTTCGGTCCATTGAACAAGATTGAAGTGCTTCTCTACCCAGGATTTTGGCGGCGGCAATACATCGGCAGAGAAAAGTGCGACGCCGGTAGGCACGCTGATATCGCCCAATGGCGGTAGCGAATGCAAATTGTCGTAATAAATATTCGCGGAAGAACCACTCGTTTCGGTCAGCCAGTACAGCATGATGTTCGTCAACAATTCATCGGCACCAAAATAGCCAAGAAGATCTCCCTTGCAGTCACTCCAGGACATGAATTTTTCAACAATCCATGCCGCGAGTCCTGCGGGCGAATCGTTCAGGGCATATGCCAACGTCCAGGGCTTTGTCCCTTGCATCGAAATATAGGCCGCCTCGGTATTCAGCCATGCTTGTACACTTTTGCCGTAACGCTGCTCTTCTTCGGTGAGCGTTGAGGCATCCTGCTGGGACAGCAGGATGCGAATAATACCGACATCAGTCAGATGAATGCCAGCCAGCGCCTCGGGATGCAGTGACGCCAAATAACGAGTGACACTCGACCCAACATCGCCCCCGCCTGCGCCAAAACGTGCAAACCCGAGCGCTTCTGTCATTAGACGATGCCAGAGACCCGCAACCGTTGAATTATTAATACCCGGTTTTTCCGGGCTTCCTGACAGGCCAAATCCCGGAACCGATGGAACAATCACCTCAAACGCATCGTTTGGATCTCCTCCGTGGCTGCCAGGATCAGCCAGCATTGAAATCACCTTCTGATAACGAACGAAAGAATCAGGCCAGCCATGAGTCAGAATCAGCGGCATTGGATTGGCGCCCTTGCCCGGCTCACGAATGAAATGGATATTCACGCCTTCGATATTGCATCGATAGTGTGAGAATCTGTTTAACGCCGCTTCCTGTTTTCTCCAGTCAAATTCCTTTAGCCAGTAGTCGAGCAGGCGTTGCAGCGTTTCCATTTCTGTGCCGCGTTCCCACCCTGTTCCTTTCGGTTGTATTGGCCAACGCGTTTTCTCCAATCTGGCGTATAGATCGTCGAGTTGTTGCTGCGGAAAATCGATCTTGAAGCGTTCAATAGCCATTTTTTTCTCGCGCCGGAATTGGATATTGAACTGTAGCATGGCGAGACTCAAACTGCGCCAATTGCATTACCGATGACGCAACCCCGGTAGCAAGGCACAACTAACAGGCTATTTCACCTGTAATCACCGGTACGCAGGAGCCGCCAATAGCTACATCTGTGATTTTTCCTGCGCTCTTTGTTACATCGATATTAATCAGGCTGCGTCGACCCATTTCCACTCCCTGCTCTATGGTGAGCGATCTGACAATGTCAGTTTCGGGGACTAGTGAGACCAGATAGGCACCAAGTGCCGCGGATGCGCTGCCCGTGGCCGGATCTTCAGCAACATTGTCCAGCGGTGCAAACATGCGAGCGCGGACATGCCAGGGGGATTCGGAAGACCTGACATACACAAAGAGAGAAAAGTCGTGATTGCCCTTCCGGTTCTGACCGGCTGCCTCTTTGAAATATGCCAGATTTGGTCTGGCAAGCGCGAGCGCCGACAGATCGGCCAATTCTGCCACAACAAAGTCCAATCCCACAGAAACAACCATTGGGCTGTGGGTTGATGTGCGCACTGCCTCTGCCGGGATAGAAACACAGCGTGCAACGGTCTCCGGGCTGATTGTTCTGCCGGTAGATAAGGGCTGCGGTGCCCGAATTGATGCGGACAGAACCTGATTGCTATCCCGCTTCAGATCCACGCAAACAAGACCGGCTTTTTCTTCAAACCGCAGCGCTGAGCCAACAGGCTTTCCAAAGACCTCAGGCTGCTGACCGAGCACATAAGCCGTTCCCACATTCGGGTGGCCTGCAAATGGGATCTCCGAGATGGGGGTGAAAATTCGTACCCGCGCAGTATTCTCCGGGTTCTCGGGGGGCAACACGAATGTAATTTCTGAATAGCCGAACTCCGCTGCGATCTTTTGCATTACAGCATCATCCAGACCACGCGCATCGGTGATGACGGCCAGCGGGTTGCCCTCGAAGCGCGTAGAAGTGAAAACATCGACCGTTGTGAAACTGACGGTACTCATGGGAACTCCAGGAAAGAATCTGATACGCGACTATAAACCAATCCGAAATGCCGTTGCGAGAATTCTGCGAGAGCATGGTAGACTCAAATTGCCTCTTGCATGAATTTTCCCATTAAAGGTTAATGCCAGATGTTTTCTCACGTTGAACCGTAAGCACCATGAAAAAATGCCATATCGCACCAGGCGTATCCGCTGCCAATTCAGTGCAACAAGCATTGCGCAACGCCGGGCGCAGCGACAAAGTTCTGACCTTTTTCGATGACCTGAGCTGCGGACCCATTTCACCTGAAAACACGGATACTCGTGCTGCATGGTGGCAATCCCAGGGAGGATGGCCGGAAGATCGTAATGATCTTGACCTCTTTTGGAATCAGGTTGATACCGCAGAAGAGGACATTGTGCTCTGGTACGGCCGGCATTCTGCTCGCGAACTGGCATTTTGTCTGGCCTTGGCTGCAAGAATGAGAAGCCGACCGTATAAAGTCATTGATGTAACGGGTCTGCGCGTACCAGGCCACCAACTTAGGGACGGTCTAACGCCCCCGTTGAACGCAGTAGCAGTCGCGCCGCCCGAAGGGTTGGAAACGTTGTTCGATGGCGAAGAAACGTTGCCAGAAAGCGTGCTAACCACGCGACAAAAAGAATGGGACTCCCTGAAAGGAGAGAACGCGCCTTATCGCATCGTTACGCAATCTGGTCTGAAATCGGTTTCTCTGGAACATTACGATCAGTTCCTGCTCAATGAAACCACAACTGAATGGCAAAAGCTGGATTTCGTCATCGGGAAAACGCTATGGCGAATGAGAGAACCCTATTTTCAAGTATCTGATGGAACCTTGCTCAATCGGACTATTGCACTTGTCAACGGCGGCAAGTTGACCGCCAACGGCAACCCTTACGATATGAAGACATGCCAAATTCGTTTGTCATAGTTTGACTTGCAAATTCAGTCGTGCTAAACGCCAGTCTGAACCTATTTCTTCGTTTCACCCGAAGACGACTTCAAATAATCCCGCAGCACATTGGCATGATTGTGCGATTCGTCCTTCGTTGCAGATAACAGGGTGACCGGTCCGTGTTGGGCCTTGTCCAGCAACTGTTTGACGGCGTCCTGTTCTTTGTCCAGTTCAGCGCAATAGCGCTTCGTGAATTCGCTCCAGCGAGTCTTGTCCTCATGAAACCATTTGCGCAGATCGCTGCTCGGCGTAATGTCTTTAAGCCAGAGATCGTATTTCAGGTCCTCCTTTTTGACGCCCCGCGGCCACAGACGATCCACCAGTACCCGATAGCCGTCACTTGCTGCCGGATCATCATAAACGCGCTTGACGTAAATAGCATTCTTTTTCATCGAAGCCTCCTTCATATTCCTGACTGCCTGCACCAAGGTGCAAACCTGTCACCATCTTACCGCGAACAATGAATGATTGCAGGGCGAACCCATAGCCGTGAGTTGCGATATCGCTTATTGTTTGAGCAGCCCGAAAGTCTGGGCGCGCATGCGAGCCAATGCATATATTGTTGAAGCAATCGGTGTCTCTATCCCTAGTGATCGGGCCACTTCCACAAAGGCGCCCACAATTGCCTGAACCTCAACAGGCCTTGCCGCTTCAGCATCCTGCAGCATGGATGTTTTGACATTGCCAAGTTTGCGGGTCGTCGCAAGCCTAGCCGCGGGCGTCACGCCAATCGCCAGTCCGAGCGCGGCCCCCACTGCGATCACTTCATTCATCAAGTCAACAAACATGCGATAAATATCCGGATCATCAATCATCAGGTCCGTGGACGAACCAGTAAGCAAGCTCACGGGATTGAAACAGACATTGCCCAACAGTTTTTCCCAGACAGCGCGTCGTATTTCATCTGTGGGTTCGGCGGCCAGGCCTGCAGCGTTAAATAGTGCCACCACTCTTTCCAGTCTATCCGATTGATTGCTGTCAGCCGAAGAGGCCCCAATTTCACCCAATACCAGGCGGGAGCCCGAGCTGTGATGTGATATTCCAGGTTCAGGGCTGTAGCATGAGGGGTACACGACACTGCCGACCACGCGTTTGCTGTCGATTGCCTTCTCAATAGTGCCCTCCGGGTCGACCGAGTCAAGGCGGGACTGCAGTCCAAAGCCGGCCATTCCCTGACCGAACCACCAGGGGATGCCATTAATGGCGGGGATCACCATCGTGTCCTCGTGGCACAGCGCCGCTACCATGGGCGCAATATCCGCCAGCGCATGAGCCTTGACAGCGATGATCACAACATCCTGCACCCCGAGCGCCTGCGGCTCAGAAGCCGCATTGACTTTGGCCACCAGGCGCTTATCCCCTTCTTCCAGTATCCACCCACGCGTCTGAATGGATTGGAGCGTCTTGCCTCGTGCCAGCACACTGACCTGCGCGCCGCTTTCAGCCAGTCTGACGCCAAGGTATCCGCCAATGGCACCAGCACCAATCACGCATACTTTTACTTCGCTTTGATCGCTCATATTTTCCGTCCGATATCACATCCATGGCAAGCGTCATCATCGCAGTACGCAAGGGATGTTCAGCAAAATCACATCTGAATAGCTGTTCTTTAATATCAATAACTCATCTTATTGATCTTTTAGCGCAAAATGCAAACCGAGACTTCATTTAACCACGATTATATGCTCGTCGATGATGCGTTTTCACTCTGCTCTTCGGCATCCATGAGGGTTTTAAAAGCTTTCGACGACGTCACCTTCTATCTCGGCCAATCTTTACTTGGCTTAGCTTACCGAGCAATTACCATACCCTTACCATTTGGTAAGAATGGTGCATTGCCCCGTTCCTGGTGATATGGTCATCCATAGTTCAAAACAAACGTGATTTTAAGAAAGTGCTTTCACTAAACATGTTGAGGCTGTCGCCTCACGCCCATTTCCTCCGGATACAGATATGTGGCAATGTCTAATCATAGAAGATGACCGAAACAATGCGCGCTATCTTGCCAACGGCCTGACCGAACTCGGACATTTGGTCACTGTCAGCAGCGATGGAGCCAGCGGACTTGAAAATGCAATGAAGGACAAATGGGACATTATCATTCTGGACCGGATATTGCCCAATCATGTCGACGGCCTGTCGATACTGTCTGCACTGAGAGTGCTGGGAAAGAAAACGCCGGTATTGGTGCTGAGCGCGCTGTCGGCAGTTGACGATCGCGTTGACGGATTACGAGCGGGCGGGGACGATTATTTATGCAAGCCCTTTTCGTTTTCTGAACTGGTCGCGCGAGCAGATGCACTGGTCAGGCGATCGCGACCCGAACTGGATGTCAAAAATCTTAGAATTGCGGACCTGACGATCAATGTGACGACCCAGAAAGTGCAGCGTGCGGAAAGATCCATTTCCCTGCAGCCGCAGGAGTTTCGATTACTGATGTATCTGATGCTTAACGCCCACAGAATTGTCACGCGAACCATGCTGCTTGAAACAATTTGGGGGTACAACTTCGATCCCCAGTCAAATGTGATTGATGTTCAGGTGAGCAGGCTGCGCCGAAAGATAGATTTTATATCCACAACACCATTGATTCACACGGTACGCGGCGTGGGTTACACCATCTCCGACAGAATGGGCGCCCAGCCGGAACTTGAAGAAGAATGATTCAGTTTTTCAGGCGCCTGTGGAACTCCGTCTCGTTTCGCCTGACGTTGAATTATGGCTTGCTCGCAATATTCACCACGTCGATATTGATCGCATTCCTGTACGTTCAATTCGTTGGAGCATTGCGCACCGGCTATACAAGACAAATCACAGCGACCGCACAACGCCTCACAGCAGCTTACGAAGATGGGGGCCGAAACGCCCTTATCTCTTCGATCGAGCTGACGCTTTCAGATCGTATTGATGCCGACCGTGAAATCTATCTGCTTCTTGATAGAGAAGGCCACAAACTGGCCGGTAATCTTGCGCCCTCTTCCAGGTTCAACTCAGCCAGTAGCGAAATCTATGACGCTGAAGTGATACAGGATGGCGTCCCGACTCGCGGACAATTGCAAGTGAAAACATTGACCGGAGGTGAAACGCTGATAGTGGGTCAGGATTTAAGTGAAATCAGTGATCTTACTGCATTGATCGGGCGCGCAACAGCGGCGTCCATATTATTGGCGGCACTCCTTATCCTGTTGGGAACCTATATATTCAGAAGCGAATTGACAAACCGCGTCAGCCATATTCGACGGACAACGCAGCAGATCGGAGCGGGCAAATTGTCCAAACGTATCTCTGCACCCGGAGGTGAAGACGAGTTTACGCTGCTCAATCGAGACATCAACAAGATGCTGGATCGTATCGAGTTTCTGATGAAGAGCGCCCGACATATCTCTGATACGATTGCCCATAATCTTAGAACCCCGCTGACTCGCATTATTGGCGCATTACGTGAGGCACAGCACCCTGGCGCCACCCTATCGGAAGTCAAAATGGCCAATCAGCATGCGGTCGAAAGCATCGAACGTCTGAATGTGCTGATGGAAAAGCTGTTGCAGATTGCAGAGATGGAAGCAGGGATTCAACGACGTTCATTCAAGCCTTGCGAACTGGATGTCATTGTCAGTGACATGATTGAAATGTATGAGGCATTAGCTGAAGACAAAGCGATTACGCTGACCTGCCAGGGGCT
The DNA here is from genome assembly GCA_023422555.1 of Pseudomonadota bacterium. Lineage (GTDB taxonomy): Bacteria > Pseudomonadota > Gammaproteobacteria > Burkholderiales > Burkholderiaceae_B > Advenella. The sequence continues at coordinate 2,092 of JAFAGQ010000328.1, read as the reverse complement.
GGACAGAATAACAATTGACGGTGATGCAAATCTGCTTGCGAGCGCACTCGCCAATCTTCTGGACAATTCGCTTAAATATGCCACTCGTCATGTCGTGGTTTGCGTTGCCAGGCAGGGTAGAAATGGATTGATTATTATTGAAGACGATGGGCCGGGACTTGCCGACGCAGAGTACGAACATTTGGGTAAGCATTTTTATCGAACAGATCCATCCTCAGAAGGCCATGGACTGGGTTTAACCAGCGTCATGAGCATAATCGGTTTGCACGGCGGCACAGTCTCATTCTCTGGTGCCAATCCGGGACTGCGAGTCATCGTATCATTTCCGTTAGAGCCTTCGAAATTGAAGTCATAGGACATATCGGCGATCGGCGATCGGCGATCGGCAATGATGGTTAGACAGCAAATGCAAATTGGCGGAAGACTGTTCAATACAGCCCTCCACCAACGATACTCCAGGTCAATCCAGTCCGACTAGGCTGCAGGTGCCATTCTGACTGTCGATCGCTGGCGCAATGTACTCCACACGCCCCATATCAACAGCACTGCGGTGAGAAGAAGTACCCACATGCTGATCGGACGATCTATAAACGTCTGCAGACTTCCTCGCGAGAGTAGCATTGCACGTCGGAAGTTCTCCTCCAGCATTGGTCCCAGCACATAACCAAGCAGCAACGGAGCGGGCTCGAAACCAAGTACCCGCAATACGTAGCCACCAACACCAAATGCAAGCACTGCGTAGACATCAAAGATATTATTGTTGACCGCGTAAGTGCCAATACAAATGAACATCACGATGGCCGGATAAAGGATGTGATAGGGAATCGTCAGCACACGGACCCACAAACCGATCATAGGTACATTAAGAAGCACCAGAACGATGTTGCCGATCCAGAAGCTCATTATCAGCCCCCAGAACATATCAGGATGCTCAGTCAGCATTTGCGGACCTGGCTGTATGCCGTGAACCATTAGCGCACCAATAATCAGCGCCATCGTTACGCTTCCAGGTATGCCAAGTGTCATCGTCGGAATAAAGGACGCCTGATCGGATGCGTTATTGGCAGTCTCTGGGGCCATAATGCCCTCAATTGCGCCATGTCCGAAGCGCTCCGGCGTTTTCGAAATCCGTTTTTCCATCGCATAGGCCATAAACGCTGCAACGGTGGGTCCCACGCCAGGCAAAACGCCGAAAAATGAACCCAGACCCGATCCTCGCGCCATCGGCCACCAGGAACGCTTCATCTCATCGCGAGTAGGCAGCATGGCTTTCATGGAGACATCAACCTTGCGATCCGCCGCCTTCACATGATTGATGCTGGCGATGATTTCAGTAATGCCGAACAGACCCATGGCAAGTGCCACGATTTGCACACCATCCTGCAGTTCAGGAAAACCCAGATCGAAGCGAGATACGCCTGAGTTAACATCTGTGCCGACCAGTCCAAGCAGCACACCCGCTACCACCATTGTGATTCCCTTGACCGCCGACCCTGATGAAACCATAGAGGCCGCCACCAGGCCCAGCACCATGATCGCAAAGTATTCGGCGGGTCCGAATTTGAATGCGAATTCGGCAACGAGAGGAGCAAACAGCATCATCATGAGAATGCCAACAGTCGCCCCGTAAAACGATGCCACAGTTGTCATCAGCAACGCGACGCCTGCCCTTCCCTGCTTTGCCATTGGAAATCCGTCAAGGCACGTGACGGCGTTCGCAGGCGTACCGGGCAGATTCAACAGAATCGAGGCGGTAGACCCGCCGTAGGTACTTCCATACCAGATGCCGGCCAGCATAATCAGCGCCGCAGTCGGTTGCAGAACGTAGGTAATCGGGAACAACAGTGACATGGTTGCGAGCGTGCCCACGCCCGGTATCACACCAATCAAGGTACCCAGCGATACGCCGACGATACACCAAAGAAAATTGTCCCAGGCCAGTGCGGTCGACAGACCGAGCATGACGTTATTTAATAGTTCCATCTTAGTCTCCTGCTACCATGGCCACGCGAAGGTCGGCAGAATGACGCCCAGACCCATTTTGAAGATCACCGTCGCGCCCACGCAGAGGGCGACCCCGAGAGCCAGGGAA
>JAFAGQ010000259.1 GCA_023422555.1 Pseudomonadota bacterium | reverse complement strand
GTGCAGGCCTGCTGCGTCAGGCAGTGGTTCTGGCCATTCATCACGTTCGTCATCGTATGGCATTTGGAAAAAGACTGGCTGATCAGCCGCTGATGCAGTCAGTGCTTGCTGATCTGGCGCTGGAGAGTGAAGCGGCAATGTGGCTGGGCATGGCACTGGCGAACGCCGTCGCACATCAGGACGATCCGCGAGAGGCGGCTCTGCTGCGCATCATGTCGCCGGCGGCAAAGTTCTGGGTATGCAAGAGAAGCATAGCGGCCATCGCCGAGTGTCTGGAAGTGTGGGGCGGTAATGGCTACATTGAAGATGCGCCGCTGGCAAGACTGTTTCGTGAAGCGCCGGTCAACTCTATCTGGGAAGGCTCAGGAAACGTGATGTGTCTGGATGTGCTGCGTGCGCTGTCGAGACACCCGGAGGCAGCGCAACTGCTGCTCGATTCATTGACACAGGAAAGCTCGGCGCATCCCTTGCTGGCAGCAGGTGTGAAGGAACTGACTCAGTGGCTTAACGAAAAGGACGGACATTTGCAGGCGCAGGCACGTGGCATAACCCAACGGCTGGTGCTGCTGGTTCAGGCAACTCTGCTGTACCGGCATGCGCCGACCTGGGTGGCCGACGCGTTTGTCAGCAGCCGGTTTGAAGGCAATGCTGCTGTGTTTGGCAATGTCCCCTATGAAGACGCGCCCGCGATCATGGAGCGGGCGTATCCTGCGAGTTAAGATCGGGCATCAGGTAAGAGACGGCATCTCGCTGCCCGAGCCGTACGTCAGTGCAGCTTGACCCGCGGCGTGCTTCGCTTCAGAAGCAGCCGACCCAGCGCAACGGCGCCGGTTCTTGGTATGCCCAGTATCGTCATATGATGCATCAGATGCAGGCTCATATACATCAATCGGGCCAGCAGTCCTTCCACAAACAGGCTTTTGCCCGTGAGTACACCCATCAGACTGCCCACGCCTTTGTTGTGTCCGACAGAAACCAGTGAGCCATAGTCCTTGAAGACAAAGGGTTTGCCAGAAGAGGGGCGGTTTTGAATGCGGGCACCCAGTTCGCTGACCAGGTAATCTGCCTGCTGATGCGCGACCTGTGCCCTGGCCGGCAGAAAATGGCCGTCTTCCCACTCCACCTGGGCACAGTCGCCCATTGCATAAATAGCCGGATCGCTGGTACGCAGCGTTTTGTCAGCAACAATCTGATTGATTCTGTTGGTTTCCAGGCCGAGCTGCGTCAGAAAGGCCGGCGCCTTGATACCGGCAGCCCACACTGTGAGGTCTGCCGGATAACTGTTTCCATTGGAATCGGTCACTTCTTTTGCCTGCACGGACGCAACCAGAACAGATGTTTTCACCTCAATCCCGCGCTGCTTCAGCAGTTTGCTGGCAGCGGCCGAGGTTTTTTCGGGAAGGGCGGCCAGAATACGCGGGCTGCCTTCGAGCAGCGTAATGTGTATATCTTTTTCCGGATTCAGTTCATTGATGCCGTAGAACCCCAGATCTTTACCCGCCTCCAGCAATTCGGCGGCCAGTTCGACACCGGTGGCACCGCCGCCCACAATGGCAATATTCAGTGCGGGGCCGGTTGTTGACGCCTTGCGTTGTTCCGCACTGATCAGTTCCCGCAGGAATTTCAGACGAAATTTTTCGGCCTGTTCTGTAGAATCCAGCGCGGTCGCAAACTCTTCAGCACCTGGTGTATTGAAGAAGTTTGAACGACTGCCCACGGCCATCACAAGTGTGTCATAAGGGATATCTCTGGCAGAGAATATCTCTTCGCCTTCACTGGAAACTGGTTTGACGTGAATGGTCCGTGCCTGTCGATCAATGCCGTCCATTTCACCCGGCACGAACGTGAAGCCGTGATCTTTGGCCAGCATCGCATACGACAAACCTTCACGATGGATATCCAGCGTGCCCGAGGCCACCTCGTGCAATGACGGCTTCCAGATATGAAAGACACCGGCATCCACCAGAAAGATGTGCCGCGGGCCATATTTGCGTCCGAGCTTGGCGGCCAGTTCAAGTCCGCCTGCGCCGCCGCCCACTATGACGATCCTGTGTTCCGATATTTCCATCGTGATTTCCTGTCAATTCAGTTGAAATAATTAGGACCTGTCTCATTCTAGTGGAAAATCATGATTTTTTTTATCGTTGACGTGATACCCGTACCATTGATCACCAAGTTTCATGTCAGTTTGTTACTATGTGTGGATTCACTACCCAGACTTTCGACATTCGCAAGGTGAAAATGAATAGGCAAGACGTAGTTCAGCAGTCGCTGTGGCAGGCCTGGGGTCTGCAGGCCCGCAAGAGCCCCAAGGTTACGATGGGTTTACTGGCAGCAGGTCTTTGTTTGCTGCTTCTGATACTAAGTGGCCTGTACGCGGCCTTCACCACAGTGGATGCGTCTGCATTTCATTATGCGCTGCTCGGTGGCACTGCCGGATTCGGGGCGACTGCGGTGGGAGCGCTCGCCGCGTTTGCCTTGCGTACGATTCCTGAACGGGCCCAGGACACAATGCTTGGCTTTGCCGCCGGCATGATGCTTGCGGCGAGTTCATTTTCTCTTCTTCTGCCAGGTCTGGATGCGGCGCAGGACATCATGGGCAACGCGGTCGCGGGTTCCGCGATTGTTGTGCTGGGTCTGGCCTTTGGCGTCCTGTTGATGCTGGGTCTGGATTTTTTCACGCCGCACATGCACCCGGAGGTGGGTACGCAGGGGCCGGAATACAAGCGGTTGAATGGCGTGTGGCTTTTTGTACTGGCCATTATTTTGCATAACCTGCCTGAAGGAATGGCGATTGGCGTCAGTTTCTCCAAATCGGATATGGCGGTTGGACTGCCGCTGACAACGGCCATTGCCATTCAGGATATTCCAGAGGGCCTGGCCGTGGCGCTGGCCTTGCGCGCTACTGGTATGTCCGCGGGACGCTCTGTGCTGATTGCTGCCGCTTCGGGTTTGATGGAGCCGCTAGGCGCCATTGTTGGTGTGGGTATGTCCAGCGGCATGGCACTGGCCTATCCAATGAGTCTGGGGCTGGCGGCCGGCGCGATGATATTTGTGGTATCGCACGAGGTGATCCCGGAAACGCACCGCAATGGTCACCAGACCTTTGCAACGATTGGTCTGATGGCCGGGTTTGCGGTGATGATGTTTCTGGATACTGCCCTGGGCTGAGATTGCTGCTTACTGCGCAATGACGTGCCACACGTCCTTGACGCCATCGCCCGTTTTATCTCCAGGCTTGGCGTCTTTCTTGAACAGATACAGCGGCTGGCCTTTATATGTCCA
>JAFAGQ010000075.1 GCA_023422555.1 Pseudomonadota bacterium | reverse complement strand
CACGGAATTCGAACAGACCGCGGAAGGTCATGTGACGACGTGACTGATCGTTGATGAGCTGGGCATATTCCTTGTACGTGCGGTAGTTATTGGCACGTGTGGAGTGCTGCAGCTTGGCGATGGAGTCAGGCGTCCACATATGGTCTTCGCCGCGAATGCGATATTCATATTCGCCGCCGGCATCCAGCGCGTTCTTCAGCACAGGATCGTCACTATAGGCAGCACGGTGCATGCGGATGGCCTCTTCAGCCACCTGGAAAATATCCATGCCTTCGATCTTGCTTGGCGTACCGGAAAAGTATTTTTTGACCAGCGCAGACTGCAGACCGACAGCTTCAAAAATCTGCGCACCGGTATAGGACATGTATGTTGAAATGCCCATTTTGGACATGACTTTGTTCAGCCCCTTGCCCACGGCCTTGACGTAGTTTTTGACCGCTTTTTCAGGCTCGGGGAACGTGGCCAGGGTTTCCATGACCAGGTTCGGATAGATGGCTTCGGCACCGAAACCACCCAGCAGCGCAAAGTGATGCACTTCGCGGGCAGAACCGGTTTCCACCACCAGACCCGTGGCCGTACGCAGGCCCTCACGAATCAGATGCTGGTGCACGGCAGACGTTGCCAGCAGCGCAGGAATGGCCACGCGCTCGCCGTCCATCTTGCGATCAGACAGAATCAGGATATTGAAACCGCTGCGAACCGCATCTACCGCACTGGAGCACAATGCGGCCACACAGGCTTCGATACCTTCGCTACCCCAGTCGATGGGGTAGGTGATGTCCAGTTCAAAACTGCGGAATTTGTTGTCCGTGAATTTTTCGATATCGCGCAGCACGCTCATGCCCGCAAAATCCAGGATGGGCTGCGACACTTCGATCCGCTGCGGCGGGTTCACGTTGTTGATATCCAGCAGATTGGGCTTGGGACCAATGAAAGACACCAGCGACATCACCAGCTGTTCGCGGATGGGGTCAATGGGCGGATTGGTAACCTGCGCAAACAGCTGCCGGAAGTAGTTATAGAAGGATTTGGACTTGGACGACAGCACGGCCAGCGGCGTGTCGTTACCCATAGAGCCAATGGCCTCTTCGCCATTTGTCGCCATGGGGCGAATAATGAACTTGAGGTCTTCCTGATTCCAGCCAAAAGCCTGCTGACGATCCAGCAGCACGGCAGGCGCAGAAGATGGCTGAGGGTGATTTTTCTCATGGATGAGAATGTCATCCAGTTTTACGCGCAGGCGTTTGATCCACTGCCCATAAGGACGGTTGTTGGACAACTGCGACTTGATTTCATCGTCACCAATGATCCGGCCCTGCTCAAGGTCGATGAGCAGCATGCGGCCAGGCTGCAGGCGCCATTTCTTGACGATGCGGTTTTCAGGCACGGTCAGTGTGCCGGCCTCGGAGGCCAGGATGACCATATCATCATCGGTAATCAGGTAGCGGGCGGGACGCAGGCCATTTCGATCCAGTGTCGCGCCGATCTGGCGGCCATCGGTAAAGGCCACGGCAGCAGGACCGTCCCACGGTTCCATCTTGGCGGCGTTATATTCGTAGAATGCGCGACGGTTTTCGTCCATGGTCGCATGCTGCTCCCAGGCCTCGGGAATCATCATCATCATGGCGTGCGACAGCGAGTAGCCGGAGGTCACCAGCAGCTCAAGACAGTTGTCGAACGTGGCGGTGTCGGACTGCCCTTCGTAGACTATCGGATAGAGTTTCTGCAGATCGTCGCCCAGCACGGCCGATTCCATCAGGCCTTCGCGGGCACGCAGCCAGTTGAAGTTACCCTTGACGGTATTGATCTCACCGTTGTGGGCGATCATACGATAAGGGTGAGCCAGCGGCCAGGCAGGGAAGGTATTCGTAGAGAAGCGCTGGTGAACCAGAGCCAGCGCAGAGATTGCGCGGGTGTCTGCCAGGTCACGGTAGTAAACACCCACCTGGTTGGCCAGCAACAGACCTTTATAGACCACGGTACGCACAGAGGCGGACGGTACGAAGTATTCCTTGCCGTGGGCCAGACGCATATTCTGGATGGCGTGGCTGGCTGTTTTGCGAATCACGTACAGCTTGCGTTCCAGCGCATCGGGCACCATCACGTCGGGGCCGCGACCGATAAAGAGCTGGCGGATCAGCGGTTCACAGTCACGTACTGTGGGCGACATTTCCATTTCGTGATCGATGGGCACATCACGCCAGCCCAGCAGAACCTGGCCCTCGTCGCGCACGGCGCGCTCGAGTTCTTTCTCACAGGCCAGACGGGAAGCAGTTTCCTTGGGCAGGAACACCATGGCAACGCCGTATTCACCTTCTGGTGGCAGCGTAACACCCTGCTTGGCCATTTCTTCACGATAAAGCGTGTCAGGAATCTGGATGAGAATACCAGCTCCGTCGCCCATGAGCTTGTCAGCCCCGACCGCGCCGCGGTGATCCAGATTTTCCAGAATTTTCAGACCCTGCTGAATGATGGCGTGGCTTTTGCGACCCTTGATATTGGCCACAAAGCCGACGCCACAGGCGTCGTGTTCGTAGGCAGGATCATACAGACCCTGGGCTTTGGGCTGCCGATGAGGACGATGGCCGATAGCTGAGGCGTCAATAACCGAAACCTGCCCGGCGGACGAAGGAGAATGAACTGACATAGAAGACTCCGCAGGATGCTGCGTAATAAGAGCGCGAGGGACGGGTCCGGATGTTCGGCTGTCGGTGAATGTCGAGCACCGCTTTTTTGAGACCGATCCTGCAGCGCAGTAAGGGAGGACAAAGAATACTGCGATTGCAAGGGCGTGGCAAGAAAATTAAATAGGGACGCACCCTATTATTCAACGCACTATTTTGGTTCAATTTTAATTGGGGACACATCAACCACAACAATAGGATTCCAGGCCGAATGCGCTACAATAACTCTTCGATTTTATTGACTTTTTCGGGCCTGCCCTTGCGCCGGCTCATTTCCTCACCAGGACCTTCATGTCTTTCTCAACCCTCCCCCTTTCCGACGCCCAACAGAAGAATCTGGCAGAGCTCGGTTTTCATGCCATGACGCCAATACAGGCCGCCAGTCTGCCCGCCGTCCTGGAAGGTCGGGACGTACTGGCCCAGGCCAAAACCGGCAGTGGCAAAACCCTGGCCTTCGCGCTGGGGCTGCTGCAGCGACTCAACCCCGCCTATTTTGGCTGTCAGGGGCTGGTTTTGTGCCCAACTCGTGAGCTCGCTGAGCAGGTTGCTCAGGAAGTTCGCAAGCTTGCGCGGGCGTTGGGAAACATCAAAGTGCTTGCACTATATGGGGGCACGGCGCTCAAGCCGCAGGCAGAATCGCTCCAACATGGTGCACATATTGTTGTAGGAACGCCCGGCCGAGTGTTGGATTTGGTCGACCGCGA
>JAFAGQ010000168.1 GCA_023422555.1 Pseudomonadota bacterium | reverse complement strand
CAATCAGCGTAATCAGGCCTACCCATACATTTGGGTCAAGCAACAGCTCCATCAAGGGACTCCAGTCATTGAGATCATCAAATAGTAGCAGATAAAACCGCTATCTTTTCCACTTCGCGAAACGCGCTGATTATTACTTTTGATTACCCCGAATTGACAGCATCCCCGGCGTTTGCGGTAAAGTGATTCTTTTTTGCGGGATGCTGCGCATGAACCATAATTCGGGAGTGTGAATGGACTGGGGTCTTGAACTGAAGGCAAGCGCCTTATGGCTTTTGCAGGCCTACGTTATTTCATTTGTCGCCGTTGTCGTGATCGGCTGGATACTGACGCACTATACCCATTGGGGACGGCAGTTCTGGAAGCTGGCCGGGAGCTATTTTAATCCCAGGCGGTCTGTACGACCCATCATCATGTTCAGTATCATTCTGCTGCTGAGTCTGTCGGGCGTGCGTGTCAATGTGCTGTTTTCCAATTGGTACAACAGCATGTATACGGCGCTGCAAAAGCTGGACGAGACCAGTTTCTGGATCCAGATGGGGGTATTTACGATTCTGGCCGCCATTCATATTGTGCGCTCGCTGGCCTCGTTTTACCTGCAACAGGCCTTCACGATCAACTGGCGGGAGTCGCTCAACGGCGAATTTCTGACAAAATGGCTATCTCATAGCAGCTACTACCGCTCACATTACCTCAGCACGCCGGCAGATAACCCGGATCAGCGGATTCAGCAGGACATTTCCAGTTTTGTCACTGTGTCGCTCGATCTATGCATGGGCGTGATCAGTTCGCTGGTGTCTGCTGTGGCCTTCACCATTATTTTGTGGACGTTGTCCGGCGATCTGACCCTTGGGGGGATTACGATCCCGCGCGGCATGGTTTTTGCGCTGTTCATTTATATTCTGATTGCCACCGTCTTTGCCTTTAAAATTGGCCGGCCCTTGATTCTGCTTAACTTTCTTGACGAGAAATTCAACGCGGATTACCGGTACTCACTGGTTCGGGTGCGAGAGTACGCCGAAAGCATTGCGTTCTACAAGGGCGAAAGAATCGAAATGGGCAAGCTGATGAGCCGCTTCCGGCAGATTATCGGCAATGTCTGGGCTATCGTGCATCGAAGCGTCAAGTTCCAGGGCTTTAACTTTTTCGTATCGCAAACGGCCGTCATCTTTCCATTCATTATTCAGGCCCCGCGCTTTTTTTCACAGCAAATCACGCTTGGCGCTATGACGCAGAGTGCCCAGGCGTTTGGTACGCTGCATGACAATCTGTCGTTTTTCCGGAATGCCTACGATGCCTTCGCCGGTTACCGCGCAACGCTGAATCGTCTGCACGGCTTTCTTACAAATATCGAGAATGCCGATGCCTTGCCTCTGCCCGATGTGAGCCAGGATGCCGATATGGTCCTTCTTGAGGATGTCAGCATTCGTACGCCATTGGGTCAGGAATTGGTCAACGGCCTGAGTATGAGAGTGGAAAAAGGCCAGTCCTGGCTGCTGCAGGGCCCTTCGGGCTCGGGCAAAACCACCATTTTGCGTGCGGTGGCGGGTCTGTGGCCCTATTCAACCGGTAAAATTGTCCGCCCCGAAGACGACATTCTATTCCTGTCTCAGAAGCCGTATGTGCCCGAAGGATCGCTGCTGGAGGCGCTGTATTATCCGCATCCGGTACCGGAAGATGGTCTGGAGAAAGGCCGGCAGGCACTGTTGGATGTGCATCTGGCGCATCTGCAGCCTCGCATTGAAGAGTCCGTCAGCTGGTCTCACACCCTGTCACTGGGTGAGCAGCAGCGGGTTGCATTCGCAAGGCTGTTGCTGGCCGAGCCGGTGGCTGCGTTTATTGACGAGGCGACCTCTGCCATGGATGAAGGGCTGGAAGATGCCATGTACCGATTGGTTCACAAGCGTCTGCCGACGCTGAAACTGATCAGTGTCGGGCATCGCAGCACGCTGATCCCGCAACACACGCATCTGCTGCACCTGAATGGCGACGGAACCTGGTACGCGCGCGACATCGAGGCGTCACCATCGGCGCAATAATCAATCAAGGAGCCGGAATGACTCAAAAACAGCAGGCAGATCACGTTTCGGGCACCCAGGGAAACAGCACGGATGTGCGTGTGGATTCCTGGGACGTACTGAAACAGGATGCGTCATTGATTCGCCATGAGGTTTTTGTGGTCGAACAGCAGGTGCCCGAGTCGCTGGAAATGGATGATATGGACGCACATTGTGTGCATGCGGTCGCGTACGATGCCGAACATGTGCCCCTGGCCACGGGCCGTCTGCTGCCCGACGGGCATATTGGCCGCATGGCCGTGCGTCGTCAGGCGCGTGGAACGGGCCTGGGCGGACTGGTGTTAAACCGACTGATCAAGGCCGCCAGAGAGCGGGGTGATGAAGAAGTGGTGCTCAGCGCTCAGGTTCACGCCCTGGGCTTTTACGAAAGATATGGATTTGTCGCCGAGGGAGACGTCTATCTGGACGCCGGGATCGAGCACAGAACCATGCATCTGACGTTGGATTGAGGCAATTTCCTGAAGAAGACGTTCTGCGTTTGAGGACGTCTCTTCAACCTAAATGTCTTGAGCGAATGCGTTCGAGGTGCGCGGGTGCTCACTTACCCGAGAACCAGCGGGGTCAGCCAGGACCAGGGACTGTGTTTGAAAGCGGCGCCCAGAATATAGATGAAAACCAGCACGGCCAGAATCGCAAACAGCGCCTTTTGTCCCTGTGTACGCGCCCGTTTGATGGCCATAGTACCCAGCAGGATATACAGCACCAGCGCGATCAGTTTGGCAACAATAAAGGCCTGCATGCCGATGGCAGACAACAGGTAAAGGCCACAGACCAGAAGCAGGGTGTCGATGACGTGTGGTGCAATTCGCACGATTGGCCTGGACAGCATGGCTGACCCACTTACGGCCCAACAGGCGCGAACAATAAAGAAAAGCAGACTCAGAATGGCAAAGGTCATGTGAAAATGTTTGACCATCAGATAGCCGGGCATGGGACAGGTTCCTTATGGATGACTTGGCAATGGTTACTCAGTGCGTGGCAGGATCTTCTCAGGCTGGTTGCCAGAGCGAAAACCCGTGAAAATTTGCAGCCTGTATTTTAAGACAACTTGCGCTGGCTGGTTTTGTCTTATATGTCAATGATCTGTATTTGTGCTATCCGGCCGGATTAATGTAATAGAATGGTGTTAACTTAACGCACATGGGCTTCACGGCTTTGTGAGCGCACCATTCAATTTTGAAGAAATTACGCATGGCAACGAGAAAAAAATCAGGACATCCTCAGCAGTCATCGCTGCCGCTGCCCGAACACGGACAGGATTATGATCCGGACGTTCCCTCCCGCGAAAATATACTGAATCTCTTACGCGGTTC
>JAFAGQ010000136.1 GCA_023422555.1 Pseudomonadota bacterium | reverse complement strand
GCATGAATTCCTGATGTTCGCGCTGGGCATTGGTGACCACGGCAATATCGGGCTCCACCAGCGTGGCAAGCTGTTCGATTTCACCGGGATGATTCATGCCCAGTTCCAGCACGGCCAATTGATGATCCTGCGTCAGTCTGAGCAGACTGCGCGGCACACCCCATTGATTGTTCAGATTGCCTTCGGTGGCAAAACGGTGTTTCTCACCAACGGCCGCGGCCAGAATGGAAGAAATCATCTCCTTGGTCGTGGTCTTGCCATTGCTGCCGGCAACGGCAATCAAGGGAAAGGAAAACTGGCGTCGCCATGCATGCCCCATGCTCATCAGGGCCGTTGTCGTGTCGGCAACCAGAATCTGCGGCAGCGTCACCGATGGATCACGCCGGCTTACCAGGGCTGCAGCCGCGCCGCCTCGCGCGGCGTCGGCGATAAACTCATGGCCGTCATGCACCTCACCACGAATCGCAATAAACAGGCCGTTTTCCGGAATGTGGCGCGAGTCGGTTGAAATCTGCGGCTGATCGCGCAGCAGCAGCCCCAGGCGGGACCATTCCAGATCATCAAAAGGATGACGAACGTGATTGATTTCCTGATAGGTCTCATGACCTTTGCCTGCCACCAGCACCACATCGCCAGGACCGGCTTTCAGAATCATTTCGACAATGGCACAACCGCGGTCAGGCTCGGCACGGGCGTCTTGGGGCATACCCTTCAGAATATCGTTGAGGATATCGCCCGGAACCTCTGTGCGCGGATTATCACTGGTCACCAGAACCGAGTCTGCCAGGCGCGCTGCAATCTGACCCATCAGAGGCCGTTTTGTCTTATCACGATCACCGCCGCAACCGAAAACGCAGACCAGATTGCCACCCCGGGCACTGGCCACAGGCCGCAGGGCCTGCAGGGCACGCTCCAGTGAGTCAGGTGTATGGGAATAATCAACAACCACCAGCGGCTGCTTGCGACTGGAATCGGCACCGATGGGTGTAACGGTCTGCAGCCGACCCGGAACCGGTGTCAGCAAAGAGACAAGGCCCGCGCTCTGACGCAGATGTATGCCCAATGCGTCCAGCACGGCAACCACCAGCAGAATATTGGAAATGGAATGTTCGCCAACCAGCCGGGTTGCCAGCTGCGCATCACCAGAGGGCGTGCGCAGGGTGAAGACCAGTCCGTAGTCCTGGAACTGATGTTCCACGGCGGTAAAGGTGGCAGAAGGCGCGGCTTTCAGCGAATAGCCAATTTTGCCTGCCGCACTCGTCTTTGAAAAAATTCTGGTTCCGGCCTCATCATCCAGATTGATAATGGCATGGCTCAGATTGGGCCAGGCGAACAGCGCTGCCTTGGCCGCTTCGTAGCGCTCCATGGTCTGATGGTAGTCCAGATGATCCAGCGTCAGGTTGGTAAATGCAGCAACTCTGACCTGCACGCCATCCATCCTGCCCTGTTCAATCCCGATAGACGAGGCTTCCATGGCTACATACTGCACGCCGGCATCGCGCATCTGGGCGATCTGGCGATGCAGCGTCAGGACATCCGGAGTGGTGAGATAGCCTCCCAGATTTTTTCCATCAGGAAGCACGGTTCCCAATGTTCCAATAGTGGCGCAGGACTTGCCCGCGGCATTCAGCGCCTGCGCAATCCAGGTCACGCAAGAGGTTTTCCCATTCGTACCGGTAACCGCAATCACCGAAACAGCCGCAGAAGGATGTCTGTACCAGCTATCGGCGAGATCGCCCAGGAGAGTCCGCAGATTGGTGACGGGCAGCAAGGGCACCGGATGAGCCGCCTGCGTCAGGGCCTGAAGCTGGCTGGCGTCCTGCCCGGACACCTCCGCCAGGATGGCACCTGCACCATTTCTGACGGCATCACCAATGTAGGTAAGGCCGCTGACAACGCTACCCATACAAGCAACAAAGACATCCCCTTTCTGGATGTCTCTGGAGTCTAGCCGCAAATCCGCTTTATCCGTGACGTGGCTCTCGAGCCATTCCGTTACCTGTCTGATGCTCATCCCTGACTCCTCTTGGGTACGGTGTTACGCGCCTCAAGAGGAGCCGGTTCGATCGGCGCGTCCGGCGGGACGGCCAGATACTTCAGCGTATCTTCAATGATGGAGGCCGCAACCGGCCCGGAAATCACACTTCCGTAGTATCCACCCTTCTTGGGCTGGTCAAGTGTGACAGCGACGATAATGCGCGGTTTGGAAATCGGTGCCATGGCAACAAAGGAGCCACGATAATCCTTGCGGCTGTAATGTCCATTGACAATCTGACGGGCGGTACCACTCTTGCCGCCAATGCGATAACCCATGACTTTGCCCTGAATTTTTGTGCCTTCGGAACCTGCGGCATCTTCCAGCATTTCACGCACGGCACGGGCAGTTTCAGGTTTGTAAATCTGGATACTTGTGGGGTTGGCGCGGTTCTTGACCAGCGACAGTGAAATCATGTCGCCGTTGCGGGCCAGCGCAGTGTAGGCGTGAGCCATTTGCAGCAGGGAGACAGACAGACCGTAGCCATAAGCCATGGTGGCCCGCTCAATCGGCCGCCAGCGTTCCCAGGGACGAACGCGACCGGATGCAGCACCCGGAAAGCCCATATTGGGTGCCTGACCGAAGCCCAGCGCATTGAACACCGTCCACATCTGCTCGGAACGCAGACGCTCGGAAATCATGGTCATACCGATATTGCTTGAGCGACGGATAATGCCGGCAACATCCAGCACACCGTTACGTGTACTCACATCGGTAATGGTTGCACCCTGGTAACGATACGTACCGTGACCGGTATTGAATTTGGTTTTGGTGGTGATGGCGCCCGCATCCAATGCCAGTGCCGCCACCAGCGGCTTCACGATGGAACCTGGCTCAAACGTATCGGTAATGGCGCGATTGCGCAAGGCAGAACCGCGACGTTCTGCCTGGATATTCGGATTGTACGTCGGCAGGCTGACCATGGAGAGGATTTCACCATTCTGCGTATCCACCACCACGGCGGCAGCAGAGCTGGCCTCGTGATCCACCATGGCTTTCTGCAATGCCTTGGATACCAGGAACTGCACGCGACTGTCGATCGTCAGTTCCAGATTCTGTCCGTCTCTGGCAGGTTCCACTTCCTGCATATCGCCGATGATACGTCCCAGGCGGTCACGCAGCACTTTGCGCAGGCCCGGCTGACCGGACAACTGCTTGTTGAACTCCATTTCCACGCCTTCAATACCGCGATCCTCGATATTGGTAAAGCCCACGATGTGCGCCATCAGTGAGCC
>JAFAGQ010000061.1 GCA_023422555.1 Pseudomonadota bacterium | reverse complement strand
ATGAGCGGCAGGCGTAGGTGTCGTATTCGACATCATTTTCTCCAATTCCCAGCTACGATTGGCTGGGGCTAAATTTAATATGATTCATCCGGTCAGACCCGGGGCTGCAACGTAAAGCCCCAAATGCTACTTATTAACCTGCAGCGCCTGAACTGAATCAGAAACCTGCAATATATAAGTAAAGCGCATTATCTTTTCGGACAACAATACCGCTGCAGAAGAGCCGGCAAAACATAACTTGTGCGTGTTAAACACACACATTTCATGCGCATTAAGCACACGACAGTGCTCAAAAACCCGGCCCATTTACAATGGTTAGCCTTAGACTATAACATCGCGGCGCCCGTTTAGCAAGAAAACTTCACGGGAATGTTCGAAAAAGCCACGATGAATCAACTATTTATGTCACAAATTTGCCACTGACGGCGGATTACGTACCCCGGCCAGGGTATGCATGCTCTCCCGCAGGGCCGGATACAGGTTCTCATAAACGTCGAATAATGTCTGATAGGCCTTGTGTGCGTCTGCGTTGGGCGTTGCCCGGCAGACGACATGCGTCCAGCCCTGGTCAGCCTGCGCTTCACTGACCAGACCCAGCCCGACTGCGCCCAGAAGCGCTGCCCCCATGGCAGCCTCGACCGCTTCTTCAATGGTGTAGACAGGATAGCCCGTCACATCGGCAATGATCTGCATCCACAAGTCTGAATTGACGGCGCCGCCAACCACCACCAGACGACTGTCCAGTTCCCGTCGGCGTTCTCCAACTGCTCGCATATTGTGCCAGAGAGCAAAGGCAATGCCCTCGATGACCGCACGATACAGGTGCGCTCGCGTATGGGTCAGATTCAGTCCCACGAAGGTGCCGCTGGCGCGGGCATCCCAGACGGGACTGCGCTCACCCATCAGGTAGGGCAGAAATACCAGACCATTGGCGCCGGGTGGCAAGGGTGTCGCCCGCGATTCCAGCAGCGAAAAGACCGAGATACCCTGCGCTTTGGCCTCGGCCTGTTCAGCCTGGCAGAACTGCTGCACAAACCAGGTGACGGCTCCGCCTGCAGTGGCCGCACCGCCAAAAACATAGCGTTGCGCATGACCTTTGTACACATAGGGCATGCAGACCAGATCACGACTGCTTTCGGTATCTGACTGCAGATAGCCCCAGCACATGCTGGTGCCCATCATGGCAACATGATCACCCGGCTTGCGCACACCGCCCGCAAAGGTCGCAATGGCCGCGTCAATGCCGCCCAGCACGATGGGGATGCCTTTTTCCAGCCCCAGTAACGCAGCCTTGTCCTGCATCACGGTTCCTACGACGTCGGTACTTTCTATCAGCGTCTTCGGCATTTTTTCCGGATCCAGTCCGACCATTTCCATGGCTTCGGCGGACCAGTCGTGACGCTGCATATCGTAGACACCGCCAATATTGCCGGCCGAACTGTGATCTACAGCCAGTTCACCGGTCAGAAAATGCGCAATCCAGCTATTGGGCGGAAGAAACCAGCGCGTTTTCGCCCATACCTCTGGCTCATTATTCCTGAGCCAGAGCATTTTGGTGAAGCCATAGTAGCTGTCCACGCCATTTCCCGTGATCGCCAGCAGCTTTTCCATATCCACGTTACGCAGCAGCGCATCGGTTTCTGCAGTTGCACGCCTGTCCATCCAGATCAGGCAGGGATACAGGGGCTGGCAGTCGGCGTCTACCGGAATGCCAGCGCCACCATACAGGCTGCTGATGCACAATCCGGCGATCTGTTCTTCGCTGATTCCCTTTTCCCGGGCCTGTGCGACGCATTCGCGTACGCTTTGCAGGAAAGCATCCAGCCAGACTTTTGCGTCCTGTTCGGCCCATAAGGGGCGCGGCGTGTCCGGGTGATAGGCCACACTGGCCTGGGCCAGTACGCTGCCGTCAACCCCGGCAATCAGTGCCTTGGTACTCTGGGTACCGATGTCTACACCAATAATATATTTTTCCATGATCCCAATTGCTATAGCGATTCTGTTGTATCTTCCATATAAGCATGATGGCGCGTGGCACGTGACCGCAGGCTGACAGCGAAGGCGGCAGGCGATGGCGCGCAGATGATGAACAGGTCCGCCCATCGCCGGTTTTACACCGCATGTCACGACTTGCGCCCATCATCAATGTCGTCATTATTGCCGCAGGCGCTGCCGGAGCGCCGGGAAAAATTCACTTGTTATGAAATTAACATTATTGTTAGAATATTAACATTACCATCATAACGATGCCCTAACACAGCAGGAGACATTCTCTTGAGTCCCCAACACAAACCCGCTGCTGCGGCAGGCGAGCGGTCCCCGGTTGCACGCAACGAAATTATGCCACTGGATCTGGCCCTGGTAGAAAGCCAGCGGGCCAATCTGAGCGCCATTGAGCGTCGCATCGCTTCTCTGCCCGGGCGCCGGACCGTCAAGAAGGAAGCCCAGGCCGCCTGGCTTCTCAAGGCTGTCAGCTGCATTGATCTCACAACACTTAACGGCGATGATACACCGGAGCGTGTGCGCCGACTCTGCGCCAAGGCGGCTCAGCCTGTACGGCAGGATCTGCTTGATGCCCTGGGGTTTTCGCTGCCACTGACTACCGGCGCGGTCTGCGTCTATCACCGTTATGTGGCAACGGCTGTGCAGGCCCTGGAAAATACGCATATCCCCGTGGCTGCCGTGTCTACCGGTTTTCCGGCAGGTCTGTCACCACATGAACTGAAGTTGCAGGAAATTGCCGCCTCGGTTGCGGCAGGTGCCAGCGAGATTGATATTGTGATTACCCGGGAGCATGTGCTCACAGGTAACTGGCAGGCCCTGTATCAGGAAATGTGCGAGTACCGTCAGGCCTGCGGCGATGCCCACGTCAAAGCCATTCTGGCAA
>JAFAGQ010000057.1 GCA_023422555.1 Pseudomonadota bacterium | reverse complement strand
GCATCCAGGCGATATCCTTATCGGCACAGCCGGCATTGACCACAACGCGCCAGCGCTCGTCGCTGAAAAAGTAAACGATCAGATCATCAATGACGCCGCCTTCGGGATTGAGCATGCAGCTGTAAAGAGCCTTGCCCGGGATGGTCAGCCGGGCCACATCATTGGCCAGCAGCAAACGCAGAAACTGACTGGCCTGCGGGCCGGTCACATCCACATTCAGCATATGGGAGACGTCGAACATGCCGGCGCCCTGACGAACCGCGTGGTGCTCAGCCAATTGAGAGCCATAGGCAATGGGCATTTCCCAGCCGCCGAAGTCCACCATTTTGGCGCCCGCGGCCTGATGAGCGGCGAACAGCGGCGTACGCTTGAGCGACGAAGGTGTGTTTGCAGTAGGATTACTTGAGGGAGGTGTCTGAGTAGACATGCTTTCACCTGTTCAGTAGGAATGAAGGTCGCAGCGCTTGGGTTTCACCATGAAACCGGCGCGATCGCCCTCTGTCCTTTTGCCTGAGAGTTGTAGCGCACCGCCATTAACCGGAATGTACAAAGCTGTCATTCACAAACTGTATTTACAACGCGCAGATGACTCGCGGTGATGAAACAGTTCAATTCAACGGGTGCGTTCCCCTTCGGCGCCTTACTGAAAAGGTCTCTCCAGAGTGCCTTACCGGCATGGCCGGTGGATTGTGCGGTACATGGACCTGAGCGATTCCGGGCGAATTGCGCCTTCGGTGGCAGCAAGTGCAATCGGCGACCTTAATGGTCTGCGACGCTGTTGCTGCTCTCTCCCACAACAATTTGAAAGCAAGCGAAAGGATACAGGCAAACGGGGAAAAAATCCATTGTGATCTCTCCGATTAGGATTTTTCCTGATAAAGGGCTGAATCATTGGTTCCGGCCTGCAGACCATCAAACGTTGACTGTGAGATAAGCGAAGATAGCAACAGTTAGTGGGCGATTTTACCGTCAATACGAACTGTTACATATTATTGTTTCGATTAAATAAATCTTCTGAAAAGAGATAGAATACACTTGACAACAGGAAGTCTGGATAGCCGTGCGCAGCACCCTCAAACACGGTTGTCATCAAGTCGCAGTACACTGGCTACCCGCCAGAAAGCTGCGACAAAAAACAATACCAATTCATTCAGTCAGACAACAGGTTTTCGTTAACAGATTCAATCGTGGCCGGTACGTTTCCATAGCCGGCCGTGACGCAGTCAGCATCAAGCGCCCTAGTGGCAACTACATAAGGAGTACTATTATGGATAACGGTTTCTACGCAACAGTAATCGCAGATTCCAAAGCACACGCCGGCGTGACGGTGGTCGAAGACAATAAAGTCCGGGGAGGCGATGCCCACTACCTGTATTCAGGCACTATCCAGGCCGATGGTAACGATGAAATCGTCGCCAACCTGAAAATCAAATCCTATACGGCGGTAGATCAGTCTTTCGGCACAGACGAAAACAGTTTCGAACTGTCTCTGATGGGTGGCAAAACAGATTCCGGCTTCCGCCTGACGGGCTACTCACCCAGCGGTCGTGAGATCGTGATCGACGCCACAAAAATTGCCAATATCGATCTGGGCTTCTGATCTGAACTCGCTCACCACAACCCGGCGCTAAAACGCTTCTAATCATATTCACATGACATGGCGGCCCCGTTCGCGGGTCGCCTGCCGGGCTCCATCGTTCCCAATAATTCCTGCCTACAGCGCGCGCCCGCAAGCCACCGCAGAGGCCCAGGCCCACTGGAAGTTGTAGCCTCCCAGCCAGCCCGTCACATCCACCACTTCACCAATAAAATAAAGCCCGGGCACATGACGAGCCTGCATGGATTTTTGATCCAGCTCGCGGGTATCCACGCCACCACGCATCACCTCTGCCTTTTTATATCCCACCGAGCCCGAGGGCGTCAGCGTCCAGGGTTGTGCGCTGTCCGCAAGCTGCGTCAGCTGGCGATCGGCCGTATCGGCCAGGCGCTGATCGCCTTGCAGACCACGATAGTGCAGCCAGTTCTCTGCCAGTCGCCGCGGCCAGACCTCGCTCAATGCAGTCACCAGATTCTGCCGACTGCCCGATTTACGCTGCACCAGCGTCTGAGACAGACGTTGACCTGGCAGCAGATCAATACGAATGGGCGTACCCGGCTCCCAATAGCTGGAAATCTGCAGAATACCGGGACCTGACAGGCCGCGATGCGTGAAAAGCAGATCTTCATCGAAAAGACCCCGGCGCTTGCCTTCTCCTGTTTCCAGACGAACCGGCACTGCCAGCCCCGAAAGCTCGGCAAAGGGCTTCCAGCCTGCAGGATCAAATGTCAGGGGAACCAGTGCGGGGCGTGGCTCAATAATTTTCAGACCAAACTGCCTTGCAATCTTCAGACCGAAGTCGGTGGCGCCCAGCTGTGGGATCGCCATCCCGCCAGTCGCAATCACCAGACGGTCACACAGCAGCGTTCCGTTATTGGTCTGCACCCGATAGCGCCCTGCCTCCTGGCCGATTTCGCTCACTGTGGTCTGCATGCGCCGTCTGACACGGCCTTTCTCGCATTCCGCCACCAGCATGTCGATGATCTGCTCGCTGCTTTCATCGCAGAACAGTTGTCCCTTGTGTTTTTCATGCCAGGCAATGCCGTGGCTGCGCACCAGGGTCAGAAAATCGTCGGGGGTATAGGCAGACAGGGCCGAGCGACAGAACGCCGGATTACCCGACACAAACTGCTGCCAGGTCGTGCCGATATTCGTGAAATTGCAGCGCCCGCCGCCGGAAATGCGGATCTTCTCGGCCAGCCGGCTCGCATGGTCCAGCAGAACCACGCGCAGCCCGCGCTGACCGGCCACCGCCGCACACATCAGGCCGGCGGCGCCGGCGCCAATGATAACGACGTCAGCGGAGTCACTCATCCAGTTTCAGGCAGTCTACGTAGAAG
>JAFAGQ010000046.1 GCA_023422555.1 Pseudomonadota bacterium | reverse complement strand
CGGACCATGCGTATCCAGGAAGTGCACGCGCTGGCGCTTCATGTTTTGTGTGATGGCATTGATGCCATGTTACTTGGAGATTCCGAATGAGTGTTTCACGCCCATTTACCCTGTCCCGCTCTGCCGGTGCCCTTGTGGCCGGCGCCCTGTGCTGCTCTCTGCTTGCCGGCTGCGTGCCGCTGGTAGTGGGTGCGGCTGCAGGCGGCACAGCCATTGTGGCCGTTGACCGTCGTTCAGCCGGCATGCAGCTGGTCGACAAGAATATTGAACGACGTACGCAGAACACCATTAACGAAAGCATCGGCGAAGTCGGCCGTGTCATCGTCTCTTCCTACAACCAGCGCGTATTGCTGACAGGTGAAGTGCCAAATGAGGCCGCGAAACAGTCTGCGGAAACCATGGCGCGCAACGCCACAGACGTCAAACGTGTAGACAATCAGCTGACCATCGGTCCAAGAGCCTCTTTCAGTACCCGCAGCAACGAAACCTGGATCACCTCGCGCGTGAAGGCGGAACTTTTGGCGACCAAAGAAGTCCCATCAGGATCCATCAACGTAATTACCACCCGCGGTGTGGTTTACCTCATGGGCCAGGTGACCGATCTTGAAGCGCAGCGTGCTGCCTCAGCAGCAGCGGGCGTCAGCGGCGTAAGCCGGGTCATCAAGGTCTTTGATATTGTCTCCGGTAACAGCGTAAAAGCCGCAACGGGCAGCAGTAGCAGCCCCACAACGGTTCCGGGCACCGAGGTTAACCCATCTTCCGGCGGGGTACAGACTTTCCCACTGGATTAATCCATTATCATGAAAAAAATTATCCTACCCGCTGTGCTTGCCATAGCCGCAATTGGCGGCGGGTTCCTGATGACGTCATCAAAAGCGGCGCCTGATGTCACGTTTACCGCTCTTGATGGCCATCAGTTCAAAACGGCCGATCTCAAAGGCAAGGTTGTCCTGGTGAAATTCTGGGCAACCAGTTGCGTGACCTGTGTGGCACAGATGCCGGATACGATCAAATACTACGACACCTATCACGACAAGGGTTACGAGACCGTGGCCGTTGCCATGTCCTACGATCCGCCGAATTTTGTCAGGAATTACGCAAGCGACAAAAGCCTGCCATTTACCGTCACGCTTGATAAAGACGGCAGCGCGGCCAAGGCCTTCGACGATGTCAAATTCACACCCGTGTCCTTCCTGCTGGACCGCCAGGGCAATATTGTGAAGCGATACATCGGCAACTACGATCAGAAAGACTTCATCAAAACGCTGGAAAACACACTGGCACAAAACTAACTTCTGCAAACGCGAGCAAGCATGTCTGACACACCCCTGGATATCAACTCAGTTCCACCGGCGGTCAAAGCCGACATTATTTCCGAATCCCTTCCTTACATCCGGAAATTTCATGGCAAAACCGTTGTAATCAAATACGGCGGCAACGCCATGACAGAAGAAAGCCTGCAACGCAGCTTTGCCAAAGACGTCGTATTGCTCAAACTGATTGGCCTAAATCCTGTGGTCATTCACGGTGGTGGCCCGCAAATTGACAGTGCCCTGAAGCGTCTGGGCAAGGAAGGCAATTTCATCCAGGGCATGCGCGTAACCGATGCCGACACCATGGAAGTGGTGGAATGGGTGCTTGGTGGTCAGGTACAGCAGGATATCGTGATGATGATCAACGAAGCCGGCGGCAAGGCCGTTGGCCTGACCGGCAAGGATGGCGGCCTGATCCAGGCTCGCAAAAAGCTGATGCCCAACAAAGAGAATCCCGATGCACCTTTGGATATCGGCTACGTTGGCGACATCTCCAGCATCGACCCTTCTGTGGTCAAGGCGCTGCAGGACGACCAGTTCATTCCTGTTATCTCCCCCATTGGTTACGATGCCGAAGAAGGTGACGTCTACAACATCAATGCAGACGTAGTAGCCGGCAAAATGGCCGAGGTGCTGCAGGCAGAAAAACTGCTGATGATGACCAATACACCGGGTGTCCTGGACAAATCCGGCCAGCTGATGCGCAAGCTCTCTGCCAAAACCATTGATGAACTCTTTGCTGATGGCACCATTTCAGGTGGCATGCTGCCCAAGATCTCATCTGCTCTGGAAGCAGCACGCAATGGCGTCAATTCGGTGCACGTGGTGGATGGTCGTGTGGCACACTGCCTGCTGCTGGAAATTCTGACCGACAAAGGCGTCGGCACCATGATCACGTCGTGACGCGTTCAGCGGGTGGCGTCAGCCGCCCCATCACGCCATGATCTGTACTCCCCTTATCAAACCGCTACAACCGCTGGTACGGCACAGCCGCACGCCTCGGGTGTGGCTGTTCGACCTCGACAATACCCTGCACGACGCGTCATACGCCATCTTCGGGCACATCAACCAGAGCATGACGCGTGCTGTCATGCAGTCTCTGGATATTGATGAAGAAGAAGCCACGGTATTACGCAAGAAGTACTGGGCTCGCTATGGCGCCACACTCATCGGCATGGTCAGGCACCACAATGTGCGGGCCGCAGACTTCCTGCATTTAAGTCACGATTTTGATATTGCTGGCAACACCAAGATAGAGAAGAATCTGTCTGACATGCTGAACAACGTGCCTGGCATCAAATATGTGGTCACGAATGCCCCCATGCATTACGCCAGAATCGTGCTGGAACGCCTCAATGTACGTCATTGCTTTGCCGGTATCTGTTCGATCAACGAGATGTGCCTGCAGGGTCGCTTTCGACCCAAACCCTCGCCCGCGCTGATGCGTCAGTTATTGACGCAGCTGCAATGCCAGCCCGAGAGAACAATCCTGGTGGAAGATACGCTGAAGAATCTGAAAACGGCCAAGCAGCTGCATATGAAAACCGTGCACATTTTTCATCGAGGCACACCTTTCAGCTCCATGCAGCGCATGCGCCCGTCTTATGTGGACCTGCGCGTCAATTCGGTGCAGCAGCTGCTTACACACCCGTTCGCCCTGGAGGGCTGACAGACGGCGTTCGCCGGGCTGTCCTGCGCAGGTGAGCACCTCTCTCTTCCTGCACAGTTGAGCACCCCACTCTCTGAACCATCTTAAGTTACTTACGATCCGGTTCCTGACGTTATCCGATTCCTGACTCTACCCGGCTCCTGACTCATTAAGGCGGCAGGGATATATGCCCCTCTGCGCATGGAAGCACGCCCCTGCGCCCGGAAGGACTGAATCGCCCCCCGTGAACATTCGCGAACTACTTGCGATCCAGTTCCTGATTCAGTCGTGCTGCAGGCACGTAGCCGTTGACGCGATTACCGCTTTCAAAGAAGATCGCCGGTGTTCCCTGCACAGACAGCTTCTGTCCCAATGCCAGGTTTTTCTCTATCGGGGTATCGCAGCTTGCCTCTGGTGGCACCACGCCCTTGTTCATCCAGTCTGTCCACGCTGTGGCCTGATCCTTGGCGCACCAGACATTCGTCGCCTTGGTGACGGAATCAGGCGCCAGAATAGGGAAAAGGAAAGTGTAGACCGTCACATTGTCCATGGACTTGAGTTCCTGATGCAGCTTTTTGCAATAACCGCAATTGGGGTCCTCAAATACCGCCATTTTGCGCGCGCCGTTGCCTTTGACCTGTTTCACGGCCTGGTCCAGAGGAAGCGTGCCAAAATCCACCTTGGAAATTTCTTCTACCCGTTCCGTGGTGATATCCCGGCGTGTTTTGGCGTCCACCAGATTTCCCGCCAGCACAAATTCGGCTTTTTCGTTGGTGTAAACAATATTGTTGCCCAGCTGAACCTCATACAGGTTTGCATAATCGGTGGCCTGCACCTTGGTGACGTCAACATCGAACGCCTTTTTCAAGGCATCCTTGATGGCCGTCAGTTTGCTGCTGTCTGCCGCCTGGCTTTGTGCGGGAGCCTGGCTTTGCGTTGCGGCCTGAGCGTGCGCCGTCTGCATAACAAGTAGTCCGGCCGCAGCCACAGACAGCAGCGCATTCACCGCTACCTTTCCATACAAACCCGTCATATTGATTCTTTTTGAAGCAAATGCCATTAACTGAATCCTCTCAATGTAAAACGATTGATGGGCGTTGCCGCCACTGAGCCGCCAATCCCCTAGCGACCTCTAAAAACCCGAAGCGCCCGCAATCAGCTGACGCTTGACCCAGGGCAATTGCTGTACCAGTCTCATACCGGTATTACGCAGCAAAGGCAGTGCCGGCAGATTCCGGGAAAACAGCTGATAAAGCCCGTCTGTCGCCATTCGCATCGCCATCACATCGGCAGCACGCTCGCGCGCATAGCGTTCCAGAACACGCATATCCCCATAAGACCGGAAGTGTTCCCTTTCGTTCAATACCTGCACAAGGACTTTAACGTCCACCAGGCCCAGATTCAGCCCTTGCCCGGCCAGCGGATGGACCCGATGCGCAGCATCGCCCACCAGAGCAATCCCGGACGCCACGGTCTGTGCCCGCTCCAGCGTCAGCGCAAAGCCATGCAGGGCGCTACGCACAGACAATTCACCCAGACATCCGTCAGCCACCTGATTCAGTGCAGCAGGCAGCGCGCGCGCGAGACCGGCCTCGTCCATCTGCAGATAGCGGTCGGCCGTTTCATTATCGACAGACCATACCATTGACACCTGATGCCCGTCGCTGGTGTCGGGCATGGGCAGAAACGCCAGCACATGCTGGCCGGAGAACCACTGATAGGCCGTATTCAGATGCGGCTTTTCACAAGTCAGGTGCGTCACCAGACCCTTGT
>JAFAGQ010000043.1 GCA_023422555.1 Pseudomonadota bacterium | reverse complement strand
TTTCGGCCTGCTGTATTTCAGCAGCACCCCTGCTGTCTCCACATTCGGACTGAGTGTGGTGCTGGGCGTGCTCTGCAACGTCATATATACTTTCTGGTTCATGCGTGACCATTTGCGGACCGGGCCTGCGCCCGGTACAAAGCCGGACAACGCCACTTCGCAGGGTTTGCACGCGCCTGAACCTTCATCTTCTATTCTCAATGGATCTGACTGATGACAACCTCTACCCTGACCACAAAAACTGATGTCGCCATTATCGGGGCCGGTCCCTCCGGCTCGGTCGCTGCTGCCCTGCTTGTGCAGCGTGGCTGGAAGGTATGCGTTCTGGAACGCCAGCACTTTCCGCGATTTTCCATTGGCGAGAGTCTGCTGCCCTACAGTATGGAAATTCTGGAAGAGGCGGGTCTGCTTGATGTGGTCAATCAGGCTGGGTTTCAGTCCAAAAACGGTGCGGCATTCACCTGGGGCGACAAGTACACCGAAATTGATTTTCGCGACAAGTTTACGCCCGGACCAGGCACCACGTTCCAGGTAGAGCGCGCGAAATTCGATCAGATATTGATACAGGAAGCCGAGAAAAAAGGCGCAAACGTCTACTTCGGTCACACAGTCACCAATCTGGAAACAACGCCAGAGCACGCGACCCTGTCGGTCACTACCGATCAGGATCAGTCTTACACCCTGCAGGCGCGCTTTGTGCTTGATGCCAGCGGCTACGGGCGCGTGCTGCCGCGGCTGCTGAATCTGGAACGGCCCTCTTCGCTGCCCATGCGCGAGGCGTGGTTTACCCATATCCAGGACAACATCACCGACCCGCAGTATGACCGGGAAAAGATCACCATCGCCACTCATCCGCAAGACCGGGCAATCTGGATGTGGCTGATTCCCTTCAGTCACGGACGCTGCTCCATTGGTGTGGTGGGCGAACCCGACAGACTGGCAAAAGGCGATCGGGAAGCACTGCCGTTTCTTCAGGACATCACAAACGAAATACCGCGACTGCAAACCCTGCTCGCCAACGCCAAATGGGACACACCGGTCAATTGCCTGCGCGGCTATTCGGCCAATGTGAGCAGCCTGTACGGTGAGCGTTTCGCCTTGCTGGGGAATGCGGCGGAGTTTCTTGATCCGGTTTTCTCATCTGGCGTGACCATCGCGCTGCAATCGGCCAGCCTGGCGACCGCGCTGGTCGACAAAACACTGCGCGGCGAGGCGGTTGACTGGCAGAAATCATTCGTGGAACCACTAAGCATTGGTATCAATACGTTCAGGACTTATGTGACGGGCTGGTACGATTACCGCTTCCAGGATGTTATATACTCCGAACAGGTCAATGCGGACATTCGGCGCATGATTGCCGCTGTCCTGGCCGGGTATGCGTGGGATACCCGCAACCCTTACGTAGAAAAATCGGAGAGGCGCCTGAATGCGCTGGCGGAGATTTGCGGTGAAGCTCGACTGCGTTCCTGATTGCAGGACAACAATAAACGCGCTGGCAGCAAGCCAGGGCATTTCAGAGGATATGCCTCTGGCAGCCCTGAGAGGTGCGACCATGACAGCTTCACCTCATGCCCTGTTTGACAGCTTATGGCTTAAGTCAATTCCCGCGTGGCTGACCGCCAGCCTGTGCGCGCTAATCGTGTTTTTGCTTGCCGGCTGCGCATCCACATCGGTGCTCCCGGCGAAATCACAAGCGCAAGGGCAATCGCAGACAACCGCCCGCCTGCAATCCTATAAACTGACCGCCGTCAGCAGTACGGGGCAAACCGAGGATACCTTGCTGATCGTTCAGCCCGAAGCGGGTGGCGCCACGCGATGGATTCAGACCAATGCCCTGGGTGCGCCGCTGGCCCGGCTGCAACTAAGTGACGGTGCCTGGCGCACAGACGGATTTCTGCCGCCTAATCCCGCGGCGCAGCAGCTTTTCGAAGCCATTATCGCCTCGCAGATACCTCGTCAGCAGTGGGCATCGGCCTATCCCGATATCGACATTGCCTCCGCACAGCGCGATGGCAAGCCGGTGCATACCTTCAGTCGCCAGGGACACACGTTGTGGACGCTACAACTGCCCGATGAAAACAAAGGTCAGTCATCCGCAGAGCACGAACGCAAGTTCGCCGAGCCGCGCGCTGCTGCGGCAACAGCGAGCAGCCGCAACACAGACACCGCCCCCGTCACACATATTGAACTGCCTGATCAGCGCCGCTGGCAGTTGATGCCACTGTCGGACAGCGCCGCGCCTTCTGCACAAAATTCTGCAAACACCTCTGCGAAATCGCCTGCAAAACCGTCTTCAATGGCATCGACAACGTCAGCGGGGACGTCTCAGACACCTTCAGAGGCACATCAACGACGTATACCCCGTCTACACCCGCTTGAACCCCAGCAATATCATGATAAGAAGTTACCTGAGTGAACCCGCCACGGTCAGCGCGCTGGGCGTAACCTTTGCCGACACCCTTGATGCGCTTTACAACGCTTCCACATCGCCACTGGCGCCCAGCAGCGAGTGGGTAACGGGCAAAACCATCTATACCGGCAGACCGCCCGCCCCCGCGCCGTCGCTTCCGGCCGGTACGCCCGAAGAGTTTAATACTCACAATAACCGTCTGCTCTGGCAGGCAGCGGTACAGCTGGATGCCCGCATCCTGCGTGCCCGTGAGCGCTACGGAGCGCAACGCATCGGCGTCATTATCGGCACAACGACAACCGGCGTGGACGACAACTACCGGGCATTCGAAGCGTTTGCCGAAGACGGCAACTGGCAGCGCGGGCTCTATCGACATGAATATCAGCTGCTGTCAGCGCCGGCCGACTTCCTGGCCCATCATTACGGCCTCTGCGGCCCTGTCTATAGCATCTCCACCGCATGCACATCAGGCGCAAGAGCGATCGTCACCGCGCATCGTCTGCTGGCCACGAATCTGTGCGATGCCGTGATTTGCGGCGGCGTGGATTCACTCGCACGTCTGACAATCAATGGCTTTGATTCGCTGCAGGCTCTGTCTGCCGGTATTGCCAACCCGTTTTCGGTCAATCGCGACGGCATCAATATTGGCGAGGCGGCAGCATTGTTTGTAGTCACGCGCGAGCCAGAGGACGGCCTGCCCCTGCTGGGCTACGGCAACAGTTCTGATGCTTTCCATATGTCTTCGCCCGATCCCGAGGCCAAAGGTGCCATTCTGGCCATACGGGAAGCCCTGCAGCGCGCGCAGCTTGAGCCCGAAGACATAGGCTGGGTTAACCTGCACGGCACGGCAACCGAACTCAACGACAGCATGGAAAGTCTGGCCATGACAAGCTGCTTTGCGCAGGGTGTACCCTGCACCAGCACCAAACCCATGACCGGCCATACACTGGGCGCCGCCGGTGCACTGGAAGCCGCGCTGGTCTGGGGGGCGATCGACAAACAGCGCAATCCGCAAGGACGATTGCCGGCCCAGTATTGGGATGGTCAGGCCGATACTGCCCTGCCTGCGATACAGCTGACGCAAGCCGGGTCCGTCTGGCAGCAATCCAGACGCATCGGCATGAGCCTCTCATTCGCCTTTGGGGGCAATAACACGGTCCTTATTCTGGGAGAGGACAGCTGATGAAGACGCCGATTCATCACCTTGGGCCGCTGCTGCCTCACGCAGGCAATATGATTCTGCTTGACGAGATCTCGGAATACTCCGACAAACATCTCGTCGGATTGGCGCATATCGGCCCCGACCACCTCTTTGTGGATGAGCAACAGACGCTGCCCATGTGGAGCGGCATCGAGATCATGGCACAAGGTGTCGCTGCACTCGCCGGCTGTCACGCGCAGGATGTCGGGCAGCCGGTAAAACTGGGATTCCTGCTGGGCAGCCGCGAGGTAAAAATCCTGCAGCCCAGTGTTCCCGTGGGCAGTACGCTGCAGGTACGGGTAGAAGCCTCCACGCGCGATGAAGCCAGCGGCTTCGGCGTCTTTGACTGCAGTCTGACGCTAATTGAAGATGGCGCAACGACCGTGAATGACCAGAGTGCCGCAACCGGCGCGGAGGATACGGGCGCGGCGAACGCCACTAAGGCAAGCAGACCGGCGGCGACTGCGGCTGACCGCGCTGCGGCCGCGGGCAACGACACGATAAACGCCACTGTTATTGCGACGGCCAGACTCAGCGTCTTCAGCCCGCCCGACGTCAACCAATATATACAGGAGCTTGCGGTATGACCGCGAATCGCATTTTCGTTACCGGCTCCAGCCGCGGGATTGGCAAGGCCATTGCCCT
>JAFAGQ010000035.1 GCA_023422555.1 Pseudomonadota bacterium | reverse complement strand
ATATTGTCCGCGCGCACAGGCATATCACGGAAATAATGTCCCGTGGCGTGCGCGATCGCGTTGACGATGGATGCAACGACAGGAATCATGACCACTTCTGCCATTCCTTTTGGCGGATCCGTTTCCGACAAAGGAGGAAGAATGTCGCCTGTCTGCTTCCAGACCGCCACGTCGTGGGCTCTTGGCACGTGATAACGATTGAAATTCCAGGTACCATCGCCCGGACCATCTTCATACAAAGGCAGGAATTCATGCAAAGCGTGTCCGATACCCATAGCGATACCGCCCTGCAGCTGGCCTGATACCAGTTCTGGCACAATCAGATTGCCGCACTCCAGGAACGAATGGTGATTCATCACTTCCACTTCGCCTGTGCCGGTATCCACCGCCACCTCAACCAATGTGCCAATGGCACTGTAATAAGTCACGGCGGCATTGTTACGCTGCATGGGTGGATAAATAACGCGATTGCGAGGAAGCGGCTCATAGCTGTCGCTGTTGCCCTTGCGCAATGAGATTCCGTCCAGTGGCAGACGCTGTTCTTTATCAGTGACTGTGAAATCAGCCTGTGCCCATTCCCAGCGATTGAACGCATGCGCTACCACACCTGTGATCAGGCCCATCTCGTAGGCTTTTTTGGCCAGCACTTCAAAAGGCAGAATCTGCATGCCGGCCACGGTCAGACCACCGGGTACCCAGCGTGCGTCCTCAAAACGGATCACGTGAGGGGCAGCCTGTCCGCCGCCAATTCCTGTTTGCCAGATCGCCAGTGCCGCCGGCCAGATGCCATGTTCAAAAAGCACTCTGGCAGCCTCGCGGGTTGTATGTGAGAAATAGAACGCAGAATTACTGGCGCTTGAGGGAGAACAGTAGGAAGGTGTCCAGAATGGATCAGCCGAAAACTTGTCCTGATCTTCCTGCGGCATCATATAAGGATCTGCAGTTGCCACCATGGGCAGCATGTTCCAGTCCGTAACCGAGAAATGCGCCTCATCAGCCGGCTTGCCCATCCATTGCGCACAGACCACGGCCTGAGAGGTTGTCATGCCGGTACCCATTTCCGCGCCACTGTGGCTGAGAATCAGTTTACCCTCAGGCGTGAATTCAACTCGAGCGAACGAGCTTTCTGCACCGGTACCAAAGTCTTTCTGGACACAGGCGAAACCCACGCCATAACGTTTACCGGGATTACTGGCTTCGAAATCACTCTTGCGTTTGGCCCGGCCTGTCCACATCTCGTGTTTTGCTGCGAGATCAAGAATTTCATCGGCACGAATTGCGCCGCCTGGAATCGCACCCTGCGTATTTTTCATGCCCGACTTAAGGACGTTGCGCTTACGAAAATCAATGGGGTCCAGCTTGAGGCGAGCCGCCATTTCATCCATAAGCATTTCGGTGGCAGCCATGCTTTGCAGCGTGCCGTAACCGCGAGCACTACCCGCGTCGATCGCCCTGGTGGCAATCCCCACAGCAGAAAAATCGCTTTTGGGAACGTAATAAATGGACTGTGCAGCAGTCGCTGCAACCATGACCACGGATGGTGTGAAGTTACATCGACCGCCCCCATTGCCCACCATGGAGCCCTGGAAAATTTCGATCTTTCCAGTCTTCTTGTTTACCGCCATTGCATATGAAATATCAAACGCATGCCGCTTGATGGAGGTCTGGAAATGCTCGTAACGATCGTTCGCAATACGCACCGGCAGACCATCGCCATACATGGCAACCATGGTCCCCACATAAGGAAAGCTATAGTGATCCTTGGAGCCATAGCCCACGGTATAACAGGGATGCAGGATCAGACGCTTGATTGCCGGATTCATCTTCGCCAGCATTTTCGGAATCTCCGCTGCGAGCTCCGATGGCGACTGTGTTGGTACAACCAGATGCAGCGTCTGCGTGTCCTTGTCGAACCAGCCATTGGCACAGTCCGCTTCCATCGCCGAGGTATCAATGGATTGCGTTGAATAATCTGCAGTCAGCACTTCAATATCGGCAGACGGATTTTTCAGTGCATCAGCCAGCTGGCCGGCATGAAACATTCCTTCTTCATCCAGTTTGCCACCTTCGCGGCCTTCTGGCCAGACAGGCAGACGCTTGCGCAGGCCTGCCGGGAAGATTGGCATGTCTTTCAGGCTTGAAAAGGTGTCGTCGGCGTAAGGTGTGTCACCGCCAACGCGCACGTAACGGAATGAGGCCCAGGGATCACGCTCCAGCGGACCGGTTTCGGCGCCATAACGGATCACATCCGGATGAAACTGAAGTGCGTTTTTTGCGAAACGGAAGCGAGCAAAATCGTGATAAATCAGCACTGCCACGGCATGCCCCAAATAGGCGGGCGTTTTGCCTTTGGGCAGCAGCATGTCTTCACCGTAGAATTCCGGGAAAGCAATGCCATCGCGCGCCAGATCTTCAGCCGTCACCAGACGATCCGGTTTCAGATCCTCGCCCAGACGGGACAAATCAATATCTTCGAAAATACGGTCTGCACGCGTTGTGCGCAGAATAAAGGCGTGTGCCTGCTTCTGCGGCCAGTGAGACATATCGGTGGCGCGAATATCATAGGCAAATACTTTTCTGCCCATCGCCTTGGACTTGGCATCCAGACGATGTCGTATTCTTCTGGTCGTCGCATCCCAGACAGGAGCCTGAAGGATTTTTTCTTCGAACAGGGCATTGTATGCCTTGCTGTTGAGTGGTGCCAGGTACACGGTAATGCCGGCCACCACCGATTTTTTCAGGAAAAGTCGCCTTGAAGGATTAAGCTGACCCATTTATTTTCCTTTCCATTGTTGAATGCTTTCTTGCAAAAACTGACTGCTGCCAATCGTATCCACGCGAAGACGCCCCCCGGTCCTGTGAGGGGTATATTGCATGTGTCATGTATCTGCTAGTCGCGACAGATTACGTGGCGATTGATTCGACCCTGTCAGTTAGATTTAAGGTGTACTGCTGCCTGCCTGAATAGGCTTTTTCGGCGCTACATTATCACAATATTGATAGTTATGAAATCGAGTGCATATATAGGATTTTATGACTCATGGTAATGCCGCAGCGCCACAATCATAACATTTGAAGCATAAAACATTAGAAATTCCAAATGTTATGCGACGTTTTGAAACAGCTGCACTGCCAGGAATGCTGCGCAGCGACGGAATACAACAATTGTGATTGTGTGATGTACAAGCAACACTTCATGAACGCTGCTCATCAGTTGATGATCAGTTCGCAGCGCTCAGTATTCAATGTTGAATGATTGATGTTCGCATTCAGGCGACTGCCGGCTTATTGCGATTGATGGCGCTCTCATTAATCGGCAGATTCATGAGCGTGGCAAATACACTCAGCGCAATGGCCAGGTACCAGACCACATCGTAATTGCCATAGACGTCATAAAGCTTGCCGCCCAGCCAGACTCCCAGGAACGAACCGATCTGATGACTGAAGAACACAAAGCCACCGAGCATGGAGAAATGCCGGACGCCGAAGATCTGCGCCACGATGGCATTGGTAGGAGGTACAGTGGACAGCCAGAAGAAACCCATCACTGCAGAGAAAATATACACGCTGATGGCCGAAATAGGTACAAGCAGGAACACGGTAATGGCAATGCCGCGTGCTGTGTAAATAATGGCCAGCAGATATTTCTTGGGCCAGATCTGGCCGAGTGCGCCAACCAGATAAGTGCCAAAGATATTGAACAGACCAATGAGCGCCAGCGCATAGCCCGCCACTTCTGCACTCAGCCCTTCATCCTTGAGGTAACTGGGCATGTGCACGCCGATAAAAACGACCTGGAAACCACAGACGAAATAACCCAGTACCAGCAGCCGAAAACTGGAATAGGAAAACGCTTCACGAATGGCCTGCAGAATGCCCTGCTGACTGGGTATAGGCGCACCTGCTGTAGCGGGAGACATGCCACCTGTAAATCTCTCTCGGATACCAAATGCCAGCGGAGCAATGAGCAGAACGACACTGCTCAAAATGACCAGTGCCTGCTGCCAGCCAAACGCACTGATCAGGATATTTTCTGTAGGCAGCATCAGAAACTGCCCGAAAGAACCTGCAGCGGCGGCAACACCCATTGCCCAGGAACGTTTTTCAACCGGAATATTGCGACCGATCACACCAAAAATAACGGCATAGGTGGTACACGCCTGCGCCATCCCCATCAGCACACCAGTGGTGAGCGTGAACATCACTGGGGATGTGGTGTACGCCATGCCAAGCAGCCCTAGCGCATAAAGTATTGCACCAGCAATAATGACCCGGAACGCACCGAAGCGATCTGCCAGCATGCCGGCAAAGATGCCGGTGATGCCCCAGAACAGATTCTGTATGGCAATCGCAAATGAAAAGGTTTCTCTTCCCCAGTCATTGGCCTGAATAATGGGTTGCATCCACAGACCGAAGCCGTGTCGCACACCCATGGAGAATGTCACGATCATGCCTCCGCACAAAAGGATCTGCCAGACCGATAGCGGGCGAGGTTGCGAAGCTGCAGTAGACATGAAGTTCTCGTTTCCGTGAGGCGTAATGAAATAGATTATAAATACAATCTATTATGACTGGCAATCACATTTGTCAATCCTGACCGGCTTTGTTTCCGTCAGGAGACATATTAGCGCGCGCAGTGTCGTGCGCGATGTCAGAAGATTTGTCTGGCATGATGTCACCCACTAGCGGCTGAAGATGAAATCAAGTTGAAATAATGAGGCTTGGACGAAGCTGGTTTTGTATAACGATCGTGATAAATAGAAGTATGTGATAATCTATCCGTATGCATTAACGAGAACTTTATTATGGGTCGTTCTTCCAGACAACAAGCCGAACAGAATCGCGCCGACATCCTGGCCGCTGCCTGCAGACTGTTCCGCGAACGTGGCGTTGACAATGTCTCCATCACAGATATCATGGCCGCAGTTGGATTGACAGCTGGTGGCTTCTATCGTCACTTCGCCTCTAAAGAGGCCTTGTTCAAGGAAGCGTTGTCGTCGGTTTTCGCCCAGTCAAACGAGAGGTGGGAGCAGACGGTGCAGTCCTGCGGACAGCATGAACCCGATGCGGTTGACGCCTTGATCCGGAATTATTTCAGAAAAAAAATGCCGGGCCAGACCTGCCCCATACTGGCCTTTGCGCCGCATGTCAGCCAGCAGGCGGGCGACCCGCAGACATCGACCCTCTATGGTTCACACACCGAGGCCCTGTACCAGCGATTTCATCAGGCAGCCATCAAAAGTGCGGAGAACGCCGGGACGCCTCCACCCTCTGAACAGGAAATCATGCTGCATTTTGCCGCGATGGTCGGAACCGGTTTTCTGGCGCAATCAATCAACGACAACAACTGGATCCGGACATTGAAGGAGGCGGTACTGACCTGGGATACGCGTCAGAATTCACCTCTTCACAAATCACCAAATCAGAAGTCAAGCCGCTAGAAATCATCTGTATAAGGATCACCCCGACTGAAATCACCACGCGGGGAATCCTTCCATTAGCATTCTCCTCCAATCAGAATATCAAACCCGGCGTTCCCGCCATAACGACCGCCGCAATTGTCCCGCGGGCACACTGGCAAAGACGCCCACCAGCAGGGTACAGGCCGTGCCGCCAATCACAAGCGCCCGTCCGGGAGACCACAAGGTTGCCAGCGCCCCCGCCTGCAGGCCGCCGACCGCCGGTCCCAGATAACTTTCCAGCAACCACAAGGCCGACACCCGACCACGCAAGGCATCCGGCGTGTGAATTTGCAGCAATGCGCCACGTACGATATCAGAGGCCGTGCCAGCCATGCCTGCCAGCGCCAGACAGATCAGAATCGGCCACACTCCGCCAGGCAACCCCTGACCCAGACCACCCGCCGCAACACCGGTACCAGCAATGGCCAGCCCCCAGAGAAGTGCACAGGCGATGACCAGACGGCCAGGTCGGGCCAGACTACGCGTCCAGCCCGACGTAATGGCCACCAGCAAGGCGCCACTGGCGGGTGCTGCATACAGATACCCCACCATTTGCGGACCCCCACGCAGAACCTCCTGGGCGAGCTGAGGCATGAGTGCATGCACACTGGCCAGAACCATCATGGCCAGATCCAGAGCCAGCAGACAGGCAATCAAGGCGTTGTGTCGGACGTGCTTCAATCCATCCAGCCACTGCACATAAACGGGTGGTTTATGCGGCGCGTGCGCAGACTGCCCCTGCCCGTTTGCCACCAGATCACGCGGAAGCCGGGAAAGAAGGAGGGGAACAAGCGCGGCACCTACCAGTACCAGCAGGAAACAGGATGGCAGACCCGCACGGGCCAGCAATGCCCCAGCGATCAATGGCCCGACCAGTCGGCTCAGCTCCATCGTCAGGGCGTTGAGCGCACCCGCCGCGGCCAGCTGATGCGTGGGCACCAGGCGAGGCATGACTGCCATCAAGGCAGGCGCACTGATGCCACTGGTAAGCCCGCTAAGCAGCGTTGCCAGGTAAATCACCCACAACTGCGGGTCGGGCAAGAGGCTGTTGATGCATAGAATCAGCACCACTCCAACATAGGCCGCCCGCCCCCACACCATAATCCGTCGACGATCAGCCCGATCCGCCAGGGCGCCGCCCCAGACCAGGCCAATCAGCGACCCTATTGCCAGCCCGATACTGACGCCGGCCACGTGCAAGGAAGAGCCACTGATGGCATAAACCTGCCAGGCAACGGCAACGGCCAGAATGGCGATGGAAAACAGTGACACGGCGCGCGCCAGATAAAGGCGTCGAAAACCTGTGGATTCGATCAGGGGAGACAGATCCAGCGTCATCCGAAACCAGCGACTGCGTGACGTTACGGCAGCCTGCGCCCCCTCAGATTGTTCCCGCGACCGTTCCTGAGTCATCGAAGGAGGCTCAGAAGCCTCGCTCATGAACGCGCTCCGCTTTCGCTTTCTATTTCGACTTTGGATTTGGCGCTGGCGTTACCCGCGCTGTCGCGCGCGGGCGCGCTTTTCATCTGGGTTTCGTCCATGCCATGGCGCCAGTAAGCAACAACAAGCTGTTCCTTGCCACTTAAACCAATGTCGTCGCGAAGCCATTTGCGTACTGTCTGGGCCGTGGAAAACTCTGCACCCACCCACACGAAGCGATCACCCATTTCGGGAATAGTGCAAGCCTGTATTGCGTCTGCAAGCAGAGTCGTTTCTCCCGCAGCAGATTTGTCGCGATAAACCCATTGAAGCGCCATGCCTGTGGGCAGTGTCATGGGGAATTCATCCTGGGAAGACTGAACTTCCACAATCACATGGCCACGCGTGCCTGCCGGCAACGTTTCTCCGATGCGGCAGATTGCCGGGAGGGCGGTTTCGTCACCTGCCAGCAGCATCCACGATGTCGCTGGCGCTGTGCGACCGCCCGGACCCGACATGCCAAGCTGCTGACCAACCGCGGCCTGGGCAGCCCAGGCGGCACCGGGACCAGCATCGTCATGCAAAACAAAATCCACCTCGAACCAGCCCTCTCTGGCGCTGATACGGCGGATGGTATAGGTGCGCACATCCAGGCGCTTTTCACCCTTGGGAAACTGTGGAACCCCATTGGCCGCAAGCGTGGGCCACTCCGGCTGCTCATCACCGGGTTGGGGAAAGATCAGCTTGCAGTGCAGATTGTCATTCTGGTCATAGCGCTGCAGATCACTGTTACGAAAACGTACCCGCCGCATATGCGGGCTAACCTCGGTCACAGCTGCAACGGTAATTAATCGAAAGGCGGGCGGCCGCTCAAACGCGACGCTGTCGCCTTCCCACTGAATCGCTTCGGGCTCACAACCGCTATATTCCTGGATGTGATAGAAGGCCATCATCCTGCCTTCATACAGGGCGTCCTGAGTGGGCGCCGTCACATCAGCACGCAGCTTATCGCCCTTGGCAAGAAAAAGAATTCTCGTATTGGCATACTCCACTTCCCAGGCATCGTCCTTGCGGATAGCAATCAGTTCGTGCTCGCGCAAATGACCCAGCAGCTGTTCAAGTGCGTTCTCGGCGTCGATCCCGGTTACAGTCGTTTTGGTGTGAAATGCGGTCATTCCGTCTTATCCTTTTTCAGTGCCGGGTCGCTCTCGCCAGGTGGCGTGGCGACGGTGTCTACGAGAACGTAGGGACGGCCCCTTTCGCAGGTTTTTACCCGCGCCTGGACGCCCCAGACCTCTCGTAGCAATGTGTCCGTAATAATCTCGTTTGGCGATCCAAACGCGTGAATACGTTGCTGATGCAGGATTGCGATCCTGTCGGCCCATTGGGCGGCAAGTGCAAGGTCATGCAAAACCACAATCACAATCCTGCCTTCGTCGGCCAGTCGGCGCGCGACATGCATCACCTGCCACTGATGAGCCAGATCCAGCGCACTCACGGGCTCGTCCAGAAGCAATATCGGGCTGCCGCGCACCACCGCCTGGGCCAGTGCGGCCAGTTGCCGTTGCCCACCGGAAAGCTGATGCAAGGGTCGCAAGGCCAGCTCGCCAATCCCCAGGTGTTCAATGACTCTCAGGGCGTCAAACTCGTCTTTTCTGCGGGCACCTACCCGCCCGCACTGCAACGCCACAATAGTTGCCTCCAGCACGGTCAGATTGCTGCTCTCAGACGTGGATTGCGGCATGAAACCAATGTGCTCAACACGCTTTCCTGCAGGCCAGTGCGACCAGTCATCGTCGCCAAACCTGACCTGTCCCGAGGCCGGTACCAGGCCCGCAATCGCCTTGAGCAGGGTAGATTTACCTGCCGCGTTCGGTCCCGCCAGGGCAACCAGCTCACCGCAACGCACACCCTCCAGGCTCACCTTCGAGAGTACCTGTCGCTGCCGGTAGTGGACACTCAGATCTTTGATCTGCAAGGTACGGGGACTTGTCACACCTGCCCCCCTGATCGACGCAGAATCAGTCCCATGAACACCGGCAGACCGACCAGTGCGGTGACAATGCCAATAGGCAATGTCACACCAGGCACCAGCGATTTGCTGGCGACAGAAGCCAGAGCCACAAGCGCTGCACCAATCAGCACGCTGGCCGGCAGCAGATGACGATGACCATCACCCACAATCATGCGCGCCACATGCGGCGCCACCAGGCCAACAAACCCCACGGTCCCCACGAAAGCCACCGCCGTCGCGGCAAGCAGACTGATCCTGATCAGTGCCCAGCGCCGTAGTGAGGACACGTCAATGCCGAAACTGCGCGCCCGTTCTTCCCCCAGGCGCAGCGCGGTCAGCTGACCTGCAGCCCGCCATGAAAAAGGAAGCGTCACGGCCAGCGTTGCGGCCAGAATGGACACATTCTGCCAGTCGGCGCGCGCCAGACTTCCCATGCTCCAGAACACCAGTTGCTGCAGCGCCTCTTCGCTGGCCATAAATTGCAGCAGCGACAGTAGTGCACTGGCGGAAAAACCAATAGCGATCCCGAAAAGCACCAGGGTCTGCGCCTGAGCACCTCGCCATTGGGCGAGCAGTTGCAGCAGCATCATCGAGATCAGGGCAAACACAAAGGCATTGGCGGGTACCAGCCAGGTTGCGCTATTACCCGCTACGCCCCATTCCAGCACAATCGCCAGTGCCGCACCCAGCGCTGCCGAATAGGAGACGCCCAGCGTAAAAGGTTCCGCCAGCGGATTGTTCAGGATCGTCTGCATTTCCGCGCCGGCCAGAGCCAGTGCCGCGCCCACAAGAATGGCCATGAGTGCAACCGGCAGTCGGACCTGCCAGAGCACCACCTGCATGGGGGCGCTAAGACTGTCGGGATCCCACAGACCACGTATGACCTGCGCAGGTGCCAGGGCAGCACTGCCGGTAAACAGATCGATCAGGGCTGCGACCAGCGCCAGAAGCGCCAGCCCGGCGACGATAACGGTGCGTCGTCGGACGCTGCGGCGATGCTGCAGCCAGCGTGCGTGAATGGCGCGGTCCTGCAGGTCTGCCTCGCGGGCAAGAGTGTGATCAGCTTGCGTCATGTGCTTATTGTCCGGTCTGCGGGGTGACCCAGAACGTCCCGGTCAGCGGCTTGGCCATGAACCGCCGATCGATCTCGCTCTGCGTTTCAGCTGGATCAATGTCCGCGAACGCGTCCGGGTGAAGCCAGCGTGCAACCAGTTCAAGATTCACGATGGGATAACCGCTATGCCAGATACCATAGGTGCGATGGTTTCGAGCCGCCTTTGTTTGCGCAATGCCAATGCGACCGGTCACGCGTTTCAGACTGGCAACACTGGCCGCCGGTTCCACGCCCGGTCCGAGCAACAGGCCGCCACGCGCTTCAATATGCCGCCCGCCTGTTCCGATATAAATATCAGGATCACTGGCAATCACATATTCTGCAGCCAGCTGTGCCGACAGACCTTCCACAATCTCGCTCCCCAGCAACTGACCGCCGGCCAGCAGAACAAGATCCCCCATCAGGACACCGGACCCGACCGACATACAACAGGGGCCGCTACCGGCATGGGGTTCCATCAGGACTTTGGGCTGCGCGACCTTGTCCTGCTTCAGTTTTGCGACGCGATCCAGGACCCGGTTCAAATGCGTATGTATAAAGTCGGCCAGTTCCTTGCCGCGCGCTTCATTGCCAATCAAAATGGCCATTTTCTCCAGACCGTCAGTGGGATTTTTCATGCGCAGATCCGCTTCCAGTGTCAGGACCGCAACCGGAATACCGGCCTGTTCCAGACGCTTGATGGTCTGAGTGGCCTTCCCAAAAAACTGATCCAGCACCACCAGGTCGGGCTGACTGGCAATCAGCATCTCGGCATTCAGATTCTGCGGACCATCAATCACCAGTTGATCAATTTTGTCGAATGCGTCCGGGTCAATACTGCGCCAGTGTTCCACCGTATGTTTATCCAGACGCCAGCGATTCCACGCGACGATGCGCTTTGCCGGATTCCTGTCCAGCATGGCCATGACCGTGAAGTCTCCGGGTTCGGAAAAAAAGATGCGTTGTGCCGGTTTGTCCAGCGTCACCGTCCGCCCCGCCTGGTCGGTGATCTCTATTTTTGCAAACGCCGGCAGGCTGAGCAGCAACATCATTGCCAGCCAGCCCGCCGTCAAACACTTATTGAGTGTACGAA
The DNA here is from genome assembly GCA_023422555.1 of Pseudomonadota bacterium. Taxonomy (GTDB): domain Bacteria; phylum Pseudomonadota; class Gammaproteobacteria; order Burkholderiales; family Burkholderiaceae_B; genus Advenella. The sequence goes on along the minus strand of JAFAGQ010000035.1, from coordinate 2,397 downwards.
ACACGTAGTCTTCCTAGTAGTTGATGCTTGCACCCAGCCACACGCGGCGACCCGGGTCAACCATCCAGTTGCCATCCAGGCCTTCGTAGCGCGTACGCAGGTCCAGCGGCGTCTTGTGATCTGTCACATTCAGCACGGCAGCGCGCAGCGCCAGATGCTTGGTGACCTGATAGCTCCCGCCAACATCAAAGGTGGAGCCGCCCGGGCGAGTGCGCGTATCCATGGCGCCATTGCGATAGGCCGCGTATTTGGACTTGCCGTTCAGATTCCAGCGCAGATAGGCGGAAATGGCTTCTGTGGGCTGCCAGTCCAGGCGCGTGTTCAGCACGTGTTCCGGCGTGGTTTCCAGCGGATCACCGTCCAGAGAGCGTCCGTTGAACGCCACTTCGCCGCCGCCCGTGCGCTTGGACTTGGTGTAGGTGTAGTTCGATGATAATTTCAGGGTATCGCTCAGCGGCATTTTCAGGCCCAGTTCCAGGCCGTAGATCTGCACTTTATCGATATTGTCATAAACATACAGGTGGTTGGCAGTCCCCGGATTCAGAGGATCCTGTTCGCCGGTATCGTAGCTTGCCACCTTGTTTTTGAAGTTTGTATTGAACAGAGTCGCGGTCAGGCTGCTGTCTTCTGCCCAGTCGTAAATCAGACCCAGTTCCTGCGTCACACTGGTCTCCGGCTTCAGATCAGGATTGCCGCAAAGCGGTCCTCTGAAGCCTGAATTGCCGCCGGTGGACATGCAATAGCCCGGCGTGCTCTGGCGAATGGTTGGTGCCTTGAAGCCGGATGCGATCCCGCCTTTCAGCGTCAGTGCATCGGTGAGATGATAGACCGCATACAGACGCGGCGACAGATGCGTGCCGAAACGCTGGTCGTGATCCATGCGGATTCCACCCGTGAGTGTGAATTTGTCTGTGATGTAGTAATCATCCTCAACAAACAGAGCGTAATTGTCCAGCGAGACCTTGTCCGTATTGGTAGGGTAGTTCGCGAAAGCGGCTTCTTTCTGTACGCCTTCCAGGCGACTGTTGATGTACTGACCACCAAAGCGCAGGGTATGCGAGGTAAATGGCATGCTGAAACTGGCATCCAGCGTGGTGTTTACCAGTCGGCGATTCTCAGTATATTCACCGGTTTTCGGCCAGTTTTCCTGGTCACTGGCCTCGCGATACAGTGAGATTTTTGATTCTCCCAGACGCCAGTGTCCGGTATGCGTCAGACCGAAAGAGGTGCGCCGGTGTTGCACGCGATTCCATGCCAGCGTTGGCAGAATGGATTTGCCTGGTGTGGCTTCGGTGGTCAGGCGCTGTGACACTACGTCCAGCACCAGATCCTGGTTTTCTGCCGGTTTGGCGGCCAGCTTCAGCCCGATACTTCGGTTGTCGCGTGAATAGGGCCCGGAAATATTGGAAAAGTAATTGTTCCCTTCACTCTGGTCGTCATAGGAACCGTAAACCTGTAGTCCCAGCACATCGTCCTTGATCGGACCGCCCAGCCAGAATTGGGCCTGGCGTCCGTTACCGTAATCATCGTCAGTCTGCAGCGTCACGGAACTATCCACGGCAACAGACCATTTTTTCGGCACATTTTTGGTAATGATATTGACCACACCGCCCATGGCATCAGAGCCGTAGAGAGAGGACATGGGTCCTCGTACCACTTCAATCCGTTCGATTGCGGCCAGCGGTGGCATGAATTCGTACTGCACACCGCCCGTGCCGCGGTTCATGGTTTCACGCGTATTCTGACGCTTTCCGTCAACCATGATCAGCGTATATTCCCCAGGCAGGCCGCGAACTGCGATGTCCCGGGAGTTGGGATCCCCACCCACCATGTAAACGCCTTCCACCTTGCTGACGGCCTGAGCAACAGAGGTGTAACCGCTTTTTTTGATGTCGTCCTGTGTAATGACAGTCAGTGAAGCCGGTGCATCCTTCACACTTTGTTCGGTCCCACTGGCCGTGACCACAATGGAATCAAGCTGCGCTACGGGTGCCGCGTCCTGTGCATGGACGCTTCCGACGCCCAGCAACGCCAGCGCGAGAGGAGCAAGGGTAATGCGCGCGCCGCAGCGAAGGATGCGCTTCTGATTGACAGTCACTTTCATTGTTGATTTTCCTGAATTTCTGATCTGACACGGACGCCATCGAAAATCAGGCGCCCCGCCCTCTCCCCATGTGGAGCAGGCAAGGCAATATTGAATCATTCTCATTTACAAAAAACGTTTGACGTTCACGCAAAGTTCTTTGCGCACCGGTCAGATTGTAAAAATTGTGACATCAATCACATTAGCCGCGCGAGCAAAGCCGTTTGGGACTCATGCCAAACTGCCGCCGGAAAGCCGTGGCAAAATTGGCGGCACTGGTGTAGCCCGCCTGAAAAGCCGCTTCGGAGATGGTA
>JAFAGQ010000059.1 GCA_023422555.1 Pseudomonadota bacterium | reverse complement strand
CCTGCTGTTGGCTACATGGCCAAACATATCGAGCAGCAGAAAGCGCTGGTGGAACAGGCTTTCGCGCCCAAACTCAAAGGTTTCATTCTGACCAAGTAAGCGGTCTAATTACAATTTTACGGATTATTGAAAATGGCTATTATTGACGTTGTAGTTCCCCAGCTCTCCGAATCGGTTTCGGAGGCCTCCCTGCTCGAATGGAAAAAGAAAGTGGGTGAAGCGGTTTCCCAGGATGAAACCCTGATTGAAGTTGAAACCGACAAAGTCGTGCTGGAAGTGCCTGCCCCCGCCAGCGGTGTGCTCACTGAAATCGCCGAAGGCGACGGCAGCACAGTGACTTCTGGTCAGCTGCTGGCAAAGATTGATACCGAAGCCAAAGCTGGTGCCGCTGCGCCAGAGGCAGCTGCAGCCAAAGAGGCAGCGCCTGCAGCCAAGGAAGAAGCACCTGCCAAAGCAGAAGCCGCTCCTGCAAAAGCAGCAGAAGCCAGCAAAGGCAGCGCCGGTGTTGCTTCTCCTGCGGCCAGCAAAATCCTGTCTGAAAAAGGCATTCAGGCTTCTGACGTTGAAGGCACAGGCCGTGACGGTCGCGTCACCAAGGCCGATGCTGCCGGCGCGTCTGCTAAACCAGCAGCCAGCCAGTCTGCCGCACCCGCTGCCGGCTCTACTGCCGGTGTTTCTCTGGACGGACGTCCGGAACAGCGCGTGCCCATGACACGTCTGCGTGCCCGTATTGCCGAGCGCCTGATTCAGTCTCAACAGGAAAACGCAATCCTGACGACTTTCAACGAAGTGAATATGAAAGCCGTTATCGATCTGCGCAACGCCTACAAAGACCGCTTCGAGAAAGAGCATGGCGTCAAGCTGGGCTTTATGTCCTTCTTTGTGAAAGCTGCCGTTGCCGCACTGAAGAAATATCCGCTGCTCAACGCTTCTGTTGATGGCAAGGACATCATCTATCACGGCTACTTCGATATTGGTATCGCGGTCAGCAGCCCACGTGGTCTGGTAGTACCTATCGTTCGCAATGCCGATCAGCTGTCTTTTGCGGAAATCGAAAAAACCATCGCCGACTACGGTGTGAAAGCCCGCGAAGGCAAGATCAGTCTGGAAGACCTGACTGGTGGTACGTTCTCCATCTCTAACGGTGGTGTTTTCGGCTCCATGCTGTCCACACCGATCATCAATCCTCCACAATCAGCGATTCTGGGTGTTCATGCAACTAAAGATCGTCCTGTCGTGGAGAATGGTCAGGTCGTGATCCGTCCGATCAACTACCTTGCCATGTCTTACGATCACCGTATCATTGATGGTCGCGAAGCTGTTCTGGGTCTGGTCGCCATGAAAGAGGCGCTGGAAGATCCACAACGCCTGCTGCTGGAACTGTAATCCACCGCTCCCGTATGCGCCCCTTCGCGGGGCGCGCGTTTTTTCATGGATGCCCTGCGTGCATCTGCTATAGATAGAAATCAAGAGAATATTATGTCTTCACAATTTGACGTTGTCGTAATTGGCGCCGGCCCTGGCGGATATATTGCTGCTATCCGGGCAGCGCAGCTCGGCAAGAAAGTGGCGTGTATCGATGCCTGGGCAGACGAAGCCGGAAATCCGAAACCCGGTGGTACCTGCACCAATGTAGGCTGCATCCCCTCCAAAGCACTGCTGCAGTCGTCCGAACATTTCGAACAGGCTAACCATCACTTTGCCGAACACGGCATTGAAGTGGGTAGTGTCAAACTCAAGCTGGATACACTGATTGGCCGCAAGGACAATGTGGTCAAACAGAACAACGAAGGGATTCTGTACCTGTTCAAAAAGAACAAGGTTACATTCTTCGCTGGTGTGGGCGCCTTTGATGGCAAGGCCGAAGACGGCAGCTGGAAAATCAGCGTCACCGGCAAGAAAGCGGAAAGCCTGACGGCTACACACGTGATCGTTGCCACCGGTTCGGTTGCTCGCGCATTGCCAAACCTGCCTTTTGATGAGAAACAGGTTCTGTCCAACGACGGTGCTCTGCGCATTCCTGCCGTTCCCAAAAAACTGGGCGTTATCGGTGCCGGCGTTATCGGTCTGGAAATGGGCAGCGTATGGCGTCGCCTGGGTGCGGAAGTCACCATTCTGGAAGCCATGCCCGAGTTTCTGGGGGCCGCTGACGTACAAGTGGCCAAAGAAGCGCAGAAAGCCTTTGCCAAGCAGGGTCTGAAAATTGAAACCGGTGTCAAGATCGGTGATATCAAGTCCACAGCCAAAACGGTCACGGTTTCCTATACCGATGCCAAGGGTGCAGAACAGTCCCTGGCCGTTGACAAACTGATTGTGTCCATCGGGCGCGTACCTTTCACCGGCAATCTGAATGCAGAAAGCGTTGGCCTGAAACTGGACGATCGCGGCTTTGTGACCGTTGACGAAGAATGCAAAACCAACTTGCCCAACGTCTGGGCTGTCGGTGATGTGGTGCGCGGTCCGATGCTTGCCCATAAAGCCGAGGAAGAGGGCGTGGCAGTTGCCGAGCGCATTGCCGGTCAGCACGGTCACGTCAATTTCGATACCATTCCTTGGGTCATCTATACTTCACCTGAAATCGCATGGGTTGGTAAGACCGAACAGCAATTGAAAGCTGAAAAACGCGAGATTCGTACCGGCAGCTTCCCATTCCTGGCCAACGGACGTGCGCGTGCCCTGGGCGATACTACCGGTTTCGCCAAAGTCATCGCTGATGCCAAAACAGATGAAGTACTGGGTGTACATATCATCGGCCCTATGGCTTCCGAATTAATTGCCGAAGCCGTTACGATCATGGAATTCAAGGGTGCGGCCGAAGACATCGCCCGCATCTGCCACGCACATCCGACCTTGTCTGAAGCCGTGAAGGAAGCAGCACTGGCCGTTGACAAGCGTGCGCTGAACTTCTGATCAGCCACAGGTGTTGATAACGGCAGTCGCGTCGATAATATCCGGCGTCTGCCGTGAGCCCCGGCATTTGACGGGGCAGTCCGGGGTGCCAGTGGCACCCCGACCTTTTCCCGGGAGTAACCCCGCGAGCTTTTGTATTGATTTGATCCGAACTGCTTCATGAACGTACTGCAATTTTACGAAAAGACGCTGGCCGACCGCGGCTACAGGGCTGATGAAGCCCAGCAGCGGGCCATCTCGCGCCTGCAGGTTTTTGCCGATGAATTGCAGGCGTATCAGGAAGAGCGTGCCAAACCTTTTCGCCGTTTCTTTCGCAAACCCGAACCACCACGCGGTGTCTATATGTGGGGAGGCGTCGGGCGCGGCAAAAGTTTTCTGATGGACTCGTTCTATATGACAGTTGCCATCGAGAAAAAGACGCGCATCCATTTTCACGAATTCATGCGCAGTGTTCATCGTGAGCTGCAGGAACTTAAAGGAAAAAGCGATCCGCTGGATGAAGTGGCGCGACGCATCAGCGATAAATACATGCTGATCTGTTTTGACGAGTTTCATGTCTCGGATATTGCAGATGCCATGATTCTCTACAAGCTGCTGCTGAACCTTTTCGAGAACGGTACCAGCTTTGTCATGACATCCAATTATGAACCGTCCACACTTTACCCGGATGGTCTGCATCGGGACCGTATTCTGCCCGCCATTGCCCTGATCGAAAAGCGCATGGACGTTCTGAATGTGGATACGGGCGTGGATTATCGTCATCGTACGCTGGAACAGGTAAAGATGTACCTGATGCCGCTTAATGAAGACACCGACAGGCAGATGCGTGATGCTTTTGATCGGCTGGCCGACACCGCGCCACAGGAAACCGATCTGCATATCGAGAACCGGGTGATCCATGCCATTGCGGCTGCAGGATCCGTCGTCTGGTTCAGTTTTCAGGAGCTCTGCGCCGGGCCGCGTTCCCAGAACGACTATCTGGAGCTGGCGAGCCGTTACCAGACCATCATGCTGTCAGGCGTGCCACGCATGATGCCGCGTAACTCATCTGAAGCGCGGCGTTTTACCTGGCTGATCGATGTCCTGTATGATCACCATGTCAAACTGATTATGTCTGCCGAATGCCCGCCTGAAGAACTCTACACCGAGGGTGTGCTGGCAAACG
>JAFAGQ010000419.1 GCA_023422555.1 Pseudomonadota bacterium | reverse complement strand
GCTGGCCAGGCGCTTCTCGGTCTGCAGCAGCGTGTCTTCATCCCTGGCCTGAACAATAAAGTACTGACTGGTCGGTTCAATTCCCGTAAGCCGGCCGATTTCCTGAGCCTGACTGAGCAGGGGGGCGGGCGTGTTGACCCAGTTACGGATGTCATCATGCCAGTTGCTCAGGTACAGACCGCCGCCGCCAACAAGAAGCAGCAACAGCGCCAGTAAGGGCGTGCGAAGGATGCGCTCACCCGTGCGCGTCACGCCCCGTCTGAGCCTGGCAAGCAGTGCGGGCAGGTGAGTGTACGGGCGCGGTTGCCAGTGATGAAACAGCGCGGGCAGAACAAGTCGAGTGAAAAGGAACGTACTGACCAGTGCCGCTGAAGAAAATACTGCCGTCTGCTGAAGAATGGGCAGGGGCGTCAACAGCAGGAAGAGATAACCGGTAACGGTGACCGAAAGACTGATGATAAAGGGTCGCGCAACGCGTCTTACCGCGGCCCAGGGATGCCAGCGTGAATCCAGCGTGGCATGGCTTAGCCAGTGCAGCGGGAAATCCACCACCAGACCGACCAGGCTGGTGCCGATAATCAGTGTGAGGATGTGAATGGAGCCCAGCAGCGCCACGCAGGCCGCAAAGCCGGCCAGCAGACCGGCAACCACCGGGATGGCGAGCAGAAGAATGCGGGCGGAACGGAACATCAGCAGTAGAAACAGGATGGTAAGTCCGCTGCCGACAATGCTCATCCAGGTGCTTTCATGGCCGCCCTCGGTTTTGCCCTGGGCGCTATAGATGGCGCCCCCGGCCATGAGAACCTGTACCTGCTCTTCATCAGCCTGGGCACGGGTCTGGTCGATCAGCGATAGCAGGGCTTCATCGCTGCCCGACCCTGCGGCGGGATCAAGTTGCGCACGCATCAGGTACCAGGTCCGGCCGTCAGCTTCTGCCTGCATCGTGTTGCTGGCAATGTCGTAATGTACGGACGAGACCGATTGCAGTTTTTGGGCTAGCGGAGCCGTCAGGCCCAGCCAGTCCTGATCGGCAGGCACCAGGCTCTGCTCGCCCAGAGGCGATGCAATGCGCTGGGCGCGCTGTTCAAACCAGGCCTTCGGATCATGCGCCAGGGACTCGCGCAATTGCACAGACAGGCCGGCCTGATCCATCTGCACCAGCTGTTCGCGCAGGCTATCAATGTCGCCCGACACATGCAGATCGACCCGCTCAAACAAATGGCTGTCTGACCATTGTCTGGCCTGTCTTTCGGCTGCTGCCAGGGCTTTCGCGCTGTCGGTCGAGCCGGTGAGCACAACGATCTGCTGATTAAGTGATTGCCGGACGGCGTCCTGCGCTTTCTGTTCAATATTGCTTTGTGAGCGATCCGGCGGCAGCAGATCCAGCAGATCGGTATGTACCGGCTGGCGTGCAGTAAGCTGCCATATGGAAAACAGCAATAACCCCGCCAGCGCCAGCAGATAAAGTGCCGCCCAGCCGCGCTCACTGTTCAAGCGCATCTTTGGCATCTGCCGGCAAAGGTTGGTTGATACGCAGATCCGAGAACAGGATTTCGCTTCTGTCACCCTGGGTTTCGTTAAGCGTCACCTGGTTGACGGTCTGCCCGCCGGCGATGGTGATCTGCCGGAAAATCTGTTTGAGCATGGACGAGGACGGAGTCAGCGTGAGTGTCCATTGATCGGCAGTTCCTTGAAGCGACTGCTCGAACTGGCCAGACAGGGCACGCGTATTGCCGGAAAGCAGGTCCATGAAAAGACGGATCTGTGACTTGCCACCTGCGCCCTGCTGTTGCAGCGGCTGCCAGTTTCCTGCGGCATCTTTCTGCATCATGCCCTCTGGCGTAATCCGAATGGTGCTGGCTATCGGTGTCAGGGTCTGCCATAACAGTCCCTTGTCTGCCTGCATGACGAATTTGCCCTGACTCAACAGCGGCTGGGCCAGCGAACGCAGATAACGCTTTTGCTGCACATCACCCTGAACCGTGCGGTGCGCCGATAGTTGCTTTTCCAGATCCTGCAGAGTGAAGGCCTGGGCGGCACCGCAGAACAGCACGGTAAGCATCGCCGCTAGACAATAAAGAAAAACAGGGCGCAGAGAACGGATCATCGTCATAAAAATGTTGGCGGAATTCAGCCTTCTGTTTGCAGAATACGGCGGATGGTGTCCTGCCATGCCTGCGGGGTTTCAAATTGCATCTCGCGTGTCTTCATGCAGACGGCGACCTGCGTCGTTTCGGCCTGTGTCATGCGTTCGCCGGTAGAGGCATCGGAAATCACGTAGCGAATACGAAGACGTGATTCCCATTCCGTGATGTCGGCCTGAACCAGCACCTGCTGGCCGAACATGGCCGGGCGCACGTATTTAAGCTGCATGGTCACAACCGGCCACACATATCCATCGTCACGCATCCTGTCATAGTTATAGCCTACTTTATCGAGCAGGGCACAGCGCGCGATTTCCAGATATTTCACATAATGTCCGTGCCACACCATCTGCATCGCATCCACATCGAAAAAGGGAATGCTTATCGGCACGGAAATGCCAAGGCCGGCATGCTTATTCATTGCGCTTCCAGAAGTCATAAAAATTGAACCACTGCAGCGGCGCTTTCGTGCAGACTTTTTCGAGCTGCGCGGCGTACCGCTGTACCCACGTCTGAATCACCTCATCGCGATCCTGTCGTGACCAGGTAATGCGATCACTCATGCGCTCGCACCGCAAGATATACCTGCCTTGATGTCGTATGCAGAACAGGGTATTGACGCTGGTCTTCAGCAGTCCCGCCATGAGCCACGGGCCCTGAGGGAAGTGCACCGGAACGCCCAGGAATGAGACAGGCACGACTTTTTCGCCGCGTACCGGCTCCCTGTCGGCGGCGATGGCAATCCATTCACCATTATCGACCCGCTGCTGCAGCATCATCATGGTGTCGATGTCCAGTTCCGATACCTGCAGCAGACGAATATCGTTGTCTGCCCCCAGCTCTGCCATGGCCTCGTTATACATTTGCGCATGTTTGCTGTGAATCAGAATATTCAGCACCAGTCCCTTATGGTGGGACACAAGGGCGCGGCTGATTTCCGTATTGCCCAGATGGGAGCAGATCAGAATCTGGCCTCGTCCTTTGGCATAGAGCATTTCCTTGTGAATGCCATCGGGATCTTCGATAACGATATGTTCGTAACGCAGTCGTCCCTGCCAGACGGCAAAACGATCGATCAGGGCCTGACCAAAAGCCAGGAACTGACGATAGACGGGCAGCGTGGCGGGAATCAGTTCGGGACGGCCGGACCAGTCGCGCAGATGCTGCTGGTATTCGGCAATATTGCGACGCTCTGCCGGCGAGGTCAGATAAAAATACAGCACAACAACCCGTGAGAGGATGGCAAGCAGCCATGCCGGACAGTAGCGGATCAGCCGGGTGACCAGCCGAAGAACAAAGCGATTGCCTCTTTCCTGTCGGGAGGCCCAGTGTTCACTCAATTGCGGCCTCTTTTCAGGGCGCGTCGCAGCAACGATGGAAAAAACGGCAGCATATGCAGACAACTGCGCGCATGCATTTTCGACATGAGCAGATTGTCCTGAACCATGCGGTAATGCGATACGCCATCGGCGGCATAGGAAACACGGGTAGGAATCCACAATAACGGGGTGCCGTGCCAGAACAGATGCACCAGAACTTCAGGATCGAAATCCATCCAGTCGCCCAGATAGGGTGTCTCCTTGACGAAGCCGACGGCAGCCAGTGGGTACAGACGAAAGCCGCAAAGGGCATCCGGAATGGAGCGCGAAAGCGTATGGACATGAACCCAGAAGAGGGTGAGCTTGCGTCCGTGGAGACGGGCTGTGGGAATGTCGTCACCATAAACGGGTCGTCCGCAGATGGCGGCCTCAGGATGCTCCTGGGACAGCGCCAGAAAGGCGGGAATGTCGTCCAGATTGTGCTGCCCATCCGCGTCCACCTGAAGCACATGGGTGTAACCCATCTCTGCGGCCAGTTCGAAACCGACTTTGACCGCACTTCCCTTGCCGCCGTTTTGCGGCTTGTGGTGAACGCGGACTTCCGGCCAGGTTTTAAACTGGCTCAGCGCCTGGCGCGCGGTAGCGTCAGAACCGTCATCGACGATCAGGACCGGCAGCTCGTGGCGGCGCAGATGCTGCACAACCGATTTGATCGTTTCCGGATGGTTGTAATAGGGGATGAGTGCAATGGTGCGATTCATGGCGCATTACCCTAACACAAGGTCCGGGAGAAGGTGCATTTGGACAGGACAGCGATCATAAATAGGGGATAGAACATTCAGATTGCACCTGTGAATGCAATACGTCCGGATGCGGTCATGTTCGCACCGGTACGCACAGTGAAATAAAGTTTGTGCTTTTCATCATCCCATTTTAACGTCATTGCGCAGGGATCCGCAGGGCGTAGAAAATGCTGAAACTTCAGGTTTTCGATTCGCTGAATCTGACCACCCCCCAGCCCGAGTTTTCGGGCCTGTTCCAGGGCCCATCCTAGCTGCGCCACGCCCGGCACCAGCGGAAACGTGGGGAAGTGCCCGGAAAAATAGACAAGATCCAGCGGCACCTGGCCGGTCAGGGAATATTCGACAGGAATGACCTTTGCGTCTGTCGTGGCTGATGCGAGAGAACTGACCTGTTCTGGTGCGGGATTTTCCTGCGGTTCGGCAAGGCGCCATTGCGGGCTGCGACGCGGGTTCAGAAAACAGTCGCGCACCTGCGCCACGGTGATCTTGGATTGTGCATTGCGCGGCAGGGATTCGGGGAATCGCCAGTGTCTGGGCACTGCCAGTGGATCGACATCAGTACGCAGATGCTCGGATAACGTCTGCGTTACATGTCGGCGGCCCTGCTCGCGCAAGGCCTTCACGCCCGCCTCTGACAGTTCTGCCATTGCGCAGAGCCTTCCGCCCAGCGGGCTGGGCGCGCAGTGAATGTCACTGACGTAGGCATGCGAGAGCGCCGCCTGTTCTACCCGGTTCAGCGAGATACGTTTATCTTCCAGCTTGAGTATCCGGTCGGCCCGTCCCTGCAGAATAAAACTTCCATCCTGACTCAGATCGATCACATCTGCCGTCTGTTCTGCTCCTTCGGTCCAGGGGGAAGTGGCAATCAGTCGGTCTTCGCTGTCGGTATTGAGCACCACGCTAGGCAATGGTGTCCAGGCAGGCTGCTGGTGGCGGGTTGCAATGACGCCGGTTTCTGTGCTGCCATAGATTTCATGCAGGGGCCACTGACGCTCCAACAGGTCGCGGCGCGCGGTCTCTGCAAGCGTACCGCCGGCTGAGACGACACGAGCCAGGCGCTCCTGTATCTGTTGCCATGGCGTACTGTCGGGCAGGCGCTGCAGCAGGGCTGGACTGGTAATCCACACACATTTGTCCTGGGACATGGTGTGTTCGATCAGGGTTTCGGGATAGCGCGCCTGCTGACGATCCAGAACCAGTCCGGCATGCAGCGGCACCATGACACGAAATGTGAGACCGTACATATGCTGATGGCTGACAGAGCCAAGCACAGTGGCGGCCAGCCCCTTCAGGGACCAGAGTTGAATGAGCGTCAAGGCTTCTGCCTGAAGCTGGGCGAAGGACTTGCGGATGACCTTGGGCGTGCCGCTGGAGCCCGAAGTACGCAAAAAGAGATGGGCGTCTGCGGGCAGTGGAAGGAATCGTCCGTGCTCTGCGCGGTCCTGGAAGAGGGAGGTTGCATCCTCTGCAATCTCGGCGGACAACTGCCACAAGGGCACAGGGGATTCAGGGACGTCGGTATCAGTCAGCCAGAGGTCAGCCTCGGCATCAACCCAGGCGCGCGTGTCCTTCAGCAGGTCTGGCGGTACCATGACTTCGGCCCCCGCCGCCCAGCAGGCCAGCAGGGCGCAGCTGAAAAGCGCTGTATCATCAAACCACAAGGCGACCCGGGTAGCGGATACCCCCTTCAGTGCCTGAATAAGGCGGGTGGTGACCGCTTCAAACCGAGCCCGATTCATCAGCGGTCGGCGGGCAACCAGGCTATTGGAGTCGGGAAAGGGCAGCAGAATGCCAGCGTGCGCTTTACTCATGCTCCATCCTCCGCTTGAAATGACGACGCACAAGCCATTCGCCGGCAAACAGCAGTCCCATCAGCATGTAGGAGATCAGACCCGTATAAAGCGACCACGCACGGACATAGCCCGCCTGGCCCAGGGCATAGATGATGCTGCCGTTCACGATGAAAAATACGATCCATACCTTGGTTACCTGGCGGGTGTAATGCACACCGGAAGGCGGAAGGTCGGGTTCCTGAGTGCGCGCAATCCGTTCGACCACGGTCATGCGGGTGAACAGACTACCGGCAAAGACGGCAAGCAGGACCAGATTAATGACCACGGGGTAGAAGTACAGAAAGCCCGATTGATGCGTCAGCCAGAACAGCAATATGCAGACCAGCAGCGCAGCGGTAACAATCAGCTGCCAGCGCTGACGGCTGAGCAGGCTTTTGATAACCCATAAAAGCAGCAGTCCGACAGAAATCCACAGACTGCCGACATGCTCCCTTCCGTAATAGACAACAAACGGGTAAGCGGCCAGCGCCAGCACCAGCAGTACATTGAGCAGGCGTATAGCAAAGGGGGGCAACCGGAACAACACCAGCGTGCTTTTCCTAAGCCGGTGTGAGCTTGCGGTTGACGGCGTCAACCACGTCCTGCACGGTACGTACGCTGCGGAAATCTTCTGCCAGCAGCTTGTGACCTGTCGTCCGCTTGATATGATCAATCAGGTCAATGGCATCAATACTGTCGATATTCAGATCGGTGTACAAATCTGATTCGGGGCGGATCCGTTCTGGCTCAATCTCAAACAGATCAATCAGTGCGGTTTTTAATGTCACATAAATTTGATCAGACTGATTCATTATGGCTTACCTCAGGTCTGTGGATGGGTCTTCCGGTCTGTAACAAACGCAGCAAGGGTGTTGATGTCTTTGAAATGCTCACGCAAATTCTGGGTCTTGGTGTTGAACTGGATGTCGAAATGCTTCTGCAGTGCCAGGCCCAGTTCAAGAGCGTCAACCGAGTCCAGTCCCAGGCCTTCTCCGAATAGCGGAGCATCATCCTGGATGTCTTCTGGCGTGATGTCTTCAAGCCCCAGGCTTGAAATGATTAATTCTTTAATTTCCAGATTGAGCGCGGAGGTCATTTCTGTAGTTCTCGTTCAAAGTAAGTCTGTAGATACGCATTCAGTTGCCGCGTTGCCGCAGGCATATGCTTTCCCGAAAGCCAGGGTGCCGGATCAATGTCATCGCCGATGATGAATTCATAATTAACTTTTTCATGCGGGATGTTGTACCACGATTGGCCTCGTTGGAAGCAGCGTGGTTGCATCCGGATTATAACAGGCGTGATCACAGCCGCGCCTCGCAAGGCGATGGCACAGGCACCTCGATGAAAACGGATCAGATTATCCGGGCCGGTACGCGTGCCTTCCGGAAAAATCAGTACAGACTGACCGCCCTTGAGCGCAGCCACTGCGCGGTCGATCACTTCCGGGGTGCCATCGTTCGGGATAAAACCACAAGCCCTGATGGCACTGTTCAGAAACGGGTTGTTCAGCAGGCTTTGCTTGACGATGCAGTTCGACTGCCGGGCATGGGCGAGCATGAAGACCACATCGAGCAGAGAGGGGTGATTGGCAATAATGAGTTGGCCGGGACGACCCAGCCGGTTCTGGTGAGGTAAGCGATAGCCGAAGCCGCCCATCAGACGGACGTAGCGAAGCAGCTGGCGCCACAGGAACTGGATGATGCTGCGCGCCCGTTTCTGGTTTGACAGGCGGTTCTGATCCAGCATGCCACCGGTAAAGGGAAGCAGAACCACTTTGAGCACGATGCCGAAGAGTCCGAACACCAGGTAGCCACTGGCAATAGCCAGCCAGCGCCATTTGTGCCCGAGAAACAACCACAACTGCTTCATGTCTGGCGTGTCCACGTCCAGGCGTTAAGATCTGGGCAGGAAGAGACGGATTCCGGCTGTATTGTGTCCACTTCTGTGGCGGAACCAGAGGCAGGTGCTGACGCAGGGCCGGAGGTTTGGCCGGACGCCTGGTCAACAGCGAGGCCGGAAATGCGGCCCGAAGTGAGGCAGGAAGGGGTTGTCCAGTGATCATGGCCGGCTTCCAGACGGGCGATGACGCCGGCATCGCCCTCTGAATTGATGGCGGATTGATTGGCGCCTTGCGCATCTGCAGGCGCTGATGTGTTTAGCGGGCCTCGGGACAGGCGCCATTGTGTGCCGCGGGTGATCAGCAGCGCACAGGCAAAAGGGAACGGTTCCCTGTCGATTTTGACGTCGTACTGCGTATCCAGCGGATCCTGGGCGCAGATGACCAGGACGCGTTCGGCCCCGTCCTGGAGTAGGAGCCAGGCATCGAGCAGGGCGTTTTCAATGCCATTGTCGCGCGCGGAAATGGCGGACTGCTCGGCTTCATTGCTGTGCTGAATGGCCAGCTGCCCGCCTATGGCATTGTGGACCGAGAGTCCAAACGAGGTGGGCGATACGCCTTCTTTCTTTGCCAGGGCAATGAGCAGCTGAAAACTGCGGTTAATTTCGCCATTTCTGGAAGAAAAGACCACCGGACATGACGGATTGTCCTGAAGAATGGGCCAGGCAGCGGCAAATACCAGACGCGACAGGGGGCTAAGGCGCCGCCGCTGCATGGCCGGCAGAAAATCCAGGTTTATGGCGTCAGATGCATTTTGCTGACGGACGGCCTCTTTTTCCTGCGCGCTGCCGGCACTGAGCCACTCTGCCCAATGTGATGACGCCGCCAGACCCGGGGCCAGGGCGTTCTTTTGGGAAATGGTCAATTCAAAGGAAAACATGAGGCAGATACCTGTTTTTAGGCTTCAATTCGGGTAAGAAAGGTAAAGGTTCGTGGCCGGATTCATTATAATATGTTTCAGAGTATGACAGAAGATGGCATAATCCACAGGTTCCCTGCTACCTCGAGTTTCCGAGTGTGGCATCAGAACAACCATTGCCGGCGCGCGAAGCAACATCACGCGGCGGGCACATGCTCCGCGTTTTTACAGACAGGGGACGGCAGAATCTGATTATCAGTATCCGCCAGTCACCATGCTGACCCGCGGTTGCCCCAACAGGGCGAGTCGCGGCGTGTCACATGCCCCTTTAGTCCATGCAGTGTACCGGCTTCTTTGATATTACTCAGGAGTTTGTAATGACGAGAAAAATTTCACTCATCGGCGTCGCAGTGACGCTGGCTGTCATGAGTGCACAGGTTCAGGCACGCGATACCCGCTATGACCTGCCGATTGCGCAGGCGCTGTCTTCTCCCGAAGCCGCTGCGATCATGGATAAATCCATTACCATGACCTTCGGACGCAAGGGACCGGGTCAGGTGATTGAAGCCAATGCCGTCACCAACAAAAAAACCAGCCGGCTGGGCAAGGGCAGTGACGAAAAAGCCTGCGCCTGGGTGTTTCTGTCTGCCTATAAACAGTTGCAGCAACGCGCCCGCGAACTGGGCGGCACAGGCGTGAGCAATATTGTGAGCTATTACAACAAGAACGAGAATGCCAGCACCACAACCTATGAGTGTCATGC
>JAFAGQ010000416.1 GCA_023422555.1 Pseudomonadota bacterium | reverse complement strand
CGCTGCATCTGCCACTGGACACGCTGGATCCGTTCCTGGACGCAAGACTGCTTGAAGATGAAAAGAAAAAATGCATCAGCCTGATAGAACTGCGTGTCAAAAAACGCGTGCCGCTTGCCTATCTGACGGGCGAAGCCTGGCTGCAGGGTCATCGTTTTCTGACAGACAAGCGCGTCATTGTTCCTCGTTCGCCAATCTCTGAACTGCTGGCCGAGCAGCTTGATCCCTGGGTGGAAGATCCCGATGCCGTTCAGGACGTACTGGATCTGTGCACCGGTTCCGGCTGCCTGGCTATTCTGGCCGCCCTCGCCTTCCCCTCTGCCCGGGTAGATGCCGTGGATTTGTCAGAACACGCGATTCGCCTCGCCGAGCGCAATGTGCAAATGTACGAGCTCTCAGAACGTGTATCGGTTCTGCAGGGTGATCTTTACGCTCCACTGGACGGACGGCAGTACGATGTGATCGTCTGCAATCCACCGTACGTGAACAGTACGTCCATGGCCCAGCTGCCCAGCGAATATCAGCAGGAACCGGTATTGGCGCTGGCGGGTGGTGAGGATGGCATGGATGTGATTCGTCTCATCCTGCGTCAGGGTGCGGCCCATTTACGTGAAGACGGTATCCTCATTCTTGAGATAGGCAATGAGTACGAAAACTTCATGAACGCCTTCCCCACGCTGAACCCTGTCTTTCTGGAAACCAGCGAAGCCGACGATTCCCTGCTGCTGCTGACCCGAGCACAATTGCAGACATTATGACCGACGGCAGTGCAACGCCTGCCATCGGATTCCAATCCACATCTAACAACTACCATTCAGGCTATACGTTTTGATTCGCTCTTCTGGTCTTACTTTACGGCGCGGCACTAAAGTGCTGCTGGAGAATGCCGATTTTGTCGTTCACCCCAAGGAACGTGTCGGCGTCGTCGGAAAAAATGGCTCCGGAAAAACCACATTATTCGCCCTCCTGCAGGGAAAGATTGATGCAGACGCAGGTGATCTGTTCATACCGGAATCCTGGCGCATTGCGACGGTAGAACAGGAAATTCACGCTACCACCCAGCCGGCGCGGGAATTCGTTATTGACGGAGACAGACACCTGCGTCAGCTGCAGGCTGAGCGTGCCAGTACTCCTGACAGCGAAGGGTCGCGCATTGCCGAACTGGAAACGGCATTGATGGAAGCCGATGCCTGGAGCGCGCCTTCCCGCGCCGAGCAGTTGCTGGCTGGTCTGGGTTTCAGACCAGATCAGTGGAGTCAGCCGGTCAACAGTTTCTCGGGCGGCTGGCAGATGCGTCTGGCCCTTGCCCGAGCCCTGATGGCCCCCTCTGAATTACTGCTGCTTGACGAACCCACCAACCACCTGGACCTGGATGCCATGCTGTGGCTGGAGAAATGGCTGGGTGCCTACGAAGGCACCGTTATTCTGATCTCGCACGATACTGAATTTCTGAATGCGGTAGCACGCACGATTCTGCATGTCGACCAGCAAAAGCTGGTGCGCTACAAAGGGGGTTACGATGACTTCCTGACCCAGCGGGCCGAACGTGTTCGGCAACTGCAGGTCGCCATAGAACGCCAGAGCCGCGAAACCGCCAGGCTGCAATCCTTTATTGACCGTTTCAAGGCGAAAGCCACCAAAGCCAAGCAGGCACAGAGTCGTGTCAAGGCCCTTGCCCGTATGGAAAAACTCGCGCCATTACAGGCCGAGTCGGGAATCTACATTCATATCCCCTCCCCACCCTCTATGCCGGATCCGCTGCTGCGGCTGGATAAGGTGTCCACCGGCTATACGGATGAGCACGGGAACAGGACCGTCATTCTGACGGACATTGAACTCATGATCCGTGGTGGCGCAAGGATTGGCGTACTCGGTGTCAATGGCGCCGGTAAAAGTACCCTGATCAAAACCATCGCGCGCGAGCTCGCGCCTCTGGCCGGCAATTACAAGCCATCCAAAGGGCTGGAGATCGGCTATTTCGCGCAGCATCAACTGGACATGCTGGATGTGGATGCCAGTCCGCTGCAACACCTCCAGCGCATCGCCCCACAGGCACGTGAACAGGAACTGCGCAACTATCTGGGTGGATTCGGATTTGGCGGTGACAAGGTCAACGACAAGGTCGCGCCTTTTTCCGGCGGTGAAAAAGCCAGACTGGCACTCTCGCTGATTGTCTGGCAGAAGCCAAACCTCCTGCTGCTTGACGAACCCAGCAACCATCTGGACGTGGATACACGCGAGGCGCTGGCAACCGCCCTGGCTGAATTTGAAGGCAGTATGCTGATGGTGTCACACGACCGGCATTTGCTGCGAACCACCGTGGACAGCTTCTGGATTGTCGCTGACGGTCACGTACAGGAATTCGACGGTGATCTGGATGACTATCGTGACTGGCTCAATCAGCGCGCGCTGGCCCAGCGTCAGGAGATACGCGAGGCTGCTCAGTCGGCCGAAGGTGGAAACGCATCGCCAGACAGAAAAGCGGTTCGCCGACAGCAGGCAGAGGAACGTCAGCGAATTGCCCGACTGCGCAAACCGCTGGACAAGCGACTGGCGGAGCTGGAGAAATCCATGGACACCGTCAATCAGCGAATTGCCCAGATCAACGCGTTAATTGCTGACGAAAGTTTTTATTCCGAAGAACGTCGGGACGAGCGCGTTACCGTACTGGCCGAGCATGGCGAATTGACCGGCAAAGCGCAGACGCTGGAAGACGAATGGCTGCAGGTGCAGGAGTCTATCGAAGCCTTATCTGCTGAATCTGAAATCGAATAAATTGCTGCGATGCGATTGTCATTACCACAATGCGATTGCCCAGACCGCTCCTTATGAAACGACATTATGAAACGACAATGTGCGAGGCGTATCTGGTGAACATTCTTAGGCGTGTCCGGTGAACATTCTTTAAAACGCGCTCGGCGCCTCCAGCCGGTCCGCCTCGTTTAAGGCCAGCATGAATGAGCGCATCTTGCCGGCACTTTTCTCACCAGGGGCAATTTCAATACCACTGCTTAAATCCACCGCAAATGGCCGATAGCGACTGACCAGATCAGCGATATTGCTCGCATTCAGGCCACCTGCAATCATGATTTTGCTGCGAGGAAGAATGCGTTGCGCCTCTTCCAGCAAAGCCATGTCAAACGAGATACCCGCTCCGCCATACCCCGGCGAATAAGCATCAAAAAGAAAGGCACTGGCATTTGGATAAGACTGAACCGCTAGCGCAATGTCTGCTGCCGTTCCCAGGCCGGGGGCGCCGACCCTGAGCGCACGAATATAGGGATAGGAAAACTGCTCACAAAAACTTGCGGTCTCGTCTCCGTGAAACTGTATAAAATCCGGCCGGACTTTTTCAATGACGCGATCAACGGACTTCTGCTGCGCATTGACCATGAGCGTCACCACGCTCACCAGCCCGGGAACCTCACGTCGCAGCGCGGCCGCCTGCTCCATGCTCACGTAGCGCTTGCTTTTCTCATAAAGCACCAGACCGACAGCATCGGCACCGGCCTGCACCGCATCGTGAATATCCTTTTCTGATTTCAGTCCGCAGAATTTGACGCGCGTTCTCATGTTCTGATTCCAATAAAAAACCCTGACACAAGGCGTGCCAGGGTTTTCAGTGTAACGAAATTTTCAGGCTGATGCCTGAAAAACCGTCTACACGCGGTGTCGGTCAATAAACTCAGGACCACGAAGTCATGAGATCACGACACCGCTGCTGTCTGCGACGGGTTATCTGAAGGCATTACCCGGATCGTCATAGGAATCACCAGATTTCTCTTCACCTTTATTACCTTCACTATCAGAACCATAAGGGTCAGACCCATATGAACTGCCTGTATCGAAAGTCACCTGACTCGGGTCAATACCGGTTCCCGTCCCCTTGTAATGCATAACCATGGCAGGAAATGCCATGACAGAAGCCACCATCAGCAACTGGATGACGATAAAGGGAATAGAGCCTTTGTAGATCTCTCCAGTCGTCACACGCTTGATGGTCTTGCCAGTGACGCGGTCCACATAGTCTTCTTTCGGTGCCACAGAACGAAGATAAAACAGTGCGAAACCGAAAGGAGGATGCATGAACGACGTTTGCATATTGACTGCAAGCAGCACACCGAACCAGATCAGGTCAATGCCCATCTTGTCGGCCACCGGTCCAAGCAGCGGAACGATAATAAAGGCAAGCTCAAAAAAGTCCAGGAAAAACGCCAGGAAGAAAGTGGCAACACTGACCACAATCAAAAAGCCGATTTCACCGCCAGGTAATGAGGCAAACAGCCCTTCCACCCAATGCTGTCCGCCAAATCCGGTAAACGTCAGCGTAAAGATGGTAGAACCCACCAGAATGAATACGACGAAACTGGTCAGCTTGGTCGTGGTATCCATAGCCTGCTTGAGCAGTGACAGAGTGAGCCTGCCGCGAATCATTGCCATGATAATGGCGCCGACTGCACCCATCGCGCCTCCTTCCGTTGGCGTGGCAACACCTATGAAGATCGTACCCAGAACCAGGAAAATCAGGAACAAGGGTGGCACCATAACGAACACGACGCGCTCCGCGATCTTCGACAGCAGATTGAGTCTGAGCAGCTTGTTCAGACCCGCAATCACAAACGCAATTACGCCCCAAAGCAACAGATTGAGAACGATGGTTTCATCAGCAGCACTCTTTTCGGACAGAAACATCCTGCCCAGGAACCAGGCGCCTACGCTGGCAATGATGACCAGTACAACCAGCGAAGGCAGACCGTTGCTGCCATTGGCTTCCTTATAGACGCGGGCCTCGGGTGGCAGTGCCGGTGCATAGGATGGTTTGATCAACGATGCGATGACGACATAAAGAATGTAAGCACTGGCCAAAATAAAACCGGGGATCATGGCACCGCGATACATATCTCCAATGGAGCGACCCAGCTGGTCAGCCAGAATGATCAGTACCAGTGAGGGAGGAATGATCTGTGACAGTGTGCCCGATGCCGCAATCACCCCCGTTGCCAGTTTCCTGTCGTACCCATAACGCAGCATGATAGGCAGCGAAATCAGGCCCATGGAAATGACCGATGCCGATACCACACCGGTGGTCGCCGCAAGCATGGCGCCTACGAAAACAACGGCAATCGCCAGACCGCCGCGAATGGGACCAAACAACTGGCCGATGGTTTCCAGCAGATCTTCTGCCATCCCCGATCGTTCCAGGATCAAGCCCATTAAGGTGAAAAACGGCACCGCAAGCAGTGAATCGTTCTGCACAATACCGAAGACCCGGTCAGGCAGCGCCTGCAAAAATGGGAAGGTAAATTCGCCGAATGCAATGCCAAGCAGTGCGTAAAGAATACCGTTGGCTGCCAGTGAAAACGCGACCGGAAAGCCCAGCAGCAAAAAGCAGATCAATGTCAGGAACATGATCGGCGGCATATTTTGAATGAGGAACTCCATGCTCAGTTACCCGCTTCCAGTGATTGTTGTCGTTTGAGTTCTGCTTCGGCAGCAATTTCTTCTGCAAGCAATTCTTCCGCTGTTTTTCCGCCCATAGGGGCCAGCGGATCCGGACCCTTGCCGGTCAGATAGGCAACACATTTGATGAGATGGGAAATTCCAGCTAAAACCAGCAGTGAGAAACCGATGGGAATCAACAACTTAACTGGCCAGCGAACCAGACCCCCTGCATTGGACGATTGCTCATTGGTATCAAAAGCAAGCATGAAAAAAGGCCAGGACAGATAAATCAGTAACAGACATGCCGGCAACATGAAAAACAGCACACCGATGGTTTCGATGATAATCTGCGTTCGTTTGGACAGACGCTGAGAAATAATATCGACGCGTACGTGTTCGTTCTTGAGAAATGTATAGCCCGCAGCAAGCAGAAAAATGGCGCCGAAAAGATACCATTGGATTTCGAGCCAGCCATTGGAGCTGTAATGCAAAGTCTTGCGGACCACCGCGTTCGCCGCACTGATCAGCACCACGACCAGGGTCAGCCAGATCACGATCCGACCAACCGCCATGATGAGCGCATCAATAG
>JAFAGQ010000400.1 GCA_023422555.1 Pseudomonadota bacterium | reverse complement strand
GAAACTGGCCAGACCGCCGAGTGCGCCACCAGGGGCAGCCTGCGCAAGTACCAGCGCAGATAAATTGCTTGTGAGCATAGATAGAACTCCCGTAAGTGTAAATTAACCGAATATTGTAGCCTTTTCTGGGCTAATCAATGCCTTTTGAGCGCGCGGTGAAAAATTCCTCGCGCCATTGTTCGAAGCGGCCTTCTTCAAGGGCCTGGCGCATTTCTTCCATGATTTTCAGGTAAAAATGCAGATTGTGAAGCGTGTTCAGACGTGCACCGGTAATTTCATTGGCCTTCTGCATATGATGAAGGTAGGCGCGCGAGAAATGACGGCAGGTATGGCAGGAGCATGTCGGATCGAGTGGCCGGGTATCGTCGCGATACCTGGCGTTGCGGATCTTGATGTCGCCAAAGCGGGTGAAGAGCCAGCCGTTGCGTGCATTGCGCGATGGCATGACGCAGTCGAACATGTCCACGCCCTGGCTCACTCCGTTGACCAGGTCCTCGGGTGTTCCCACGCCCATCAGATAACGTGGAGCGTTTTCCGGCAACTGATGGGTGATATGTTCCAGAATGCGCTGCATATCTTCCTTGGGCTCGCCCACAGACAGGCCGCCAATCGCGTAGCCATCAAAGCCGATGCGTTGCAGACCGGCCAGCGATTCCTCGCGCAGGTCTTCGTACATGCCGCCCTGGACAATACCGAAAAGGGCATTGGGGTTCTGCAGCGAATCAAAGGCATCGCGTGAACGTTTCGCCCAGCGCAGAGACATGCGCATGGATCGGGCCGCCTCTTCGTGCGTGGCCGGACGACCATCAATGGCATAAGGTGTGCACTCGTCAAACACCATAACAATATCCGAATTGAGCGCACGCTGGATCCGCATGGATTCTTCCGGCGTCAGAAAAAGGCGCGAACCATCGATGGGGGATGAGAACTTGACGCCTTCTTCGGTAATTTTGCTGCGCAGATCGCTCAGGCTGAATACCTGGAAACCGCCGGAGTCGGTCAGGATGGGCTTATTCCATTGCATGAAACCGTGCAGGCCATTGTGTTTTTCGATGACCTCGGTGCCGGGTCTTAACCACAGGTGAAAGGTGTTGCCAAGAACTACCTGGGCGCCGATCTCTTCAAGTTCATGGGGCAGCATGGCCTTGACACTGCCGTAAGTGCCCACCGGCATGAACATGGGGGTCTGCACGGTGCCGTGATTGAGCGTGATACTGGCGCGGCGCGCTTTGCCCTGGGTTGCTAATAAAGAAAAGGAAAGACCAGACATGATGTTTGAGAGATAAAGGAAGAATGACGTACGCGCGGCAAAGAATCAAGTATGACAGAATCGGTTCTGATTCGTTCCCCTGCGGGCTTGCGGAGCGTTGCAAAGTCTGTGGTGAGAAATCATTCGGCAGACTGGGAGCTGGCGGACTTGTCAGCGCCGACAGGCGCTTGTGCCGCAGTGGTTTTACCTGACGACGGCGCAATGAACATGGCATCGCCGTAACTGAAGAAACGGTATTGCTGTTCGATGGCGTGACGGTAAGCCTGTTGCATACGCTCACGACCGGTGAGGGCGGATACCAGCATAAGCAAGGTAGATTGCGGCAGGTGAAAGTTGGTAATCAGGCCGTCGATCACCTGAAATTGATATCCGGGCGTAATAAACAACTGTGTATCGGCGCTATGGGCAACCGGGCAACGCAGATCGTTTACCGTGCCACCTTGCTGGGCGGCCGATTCCAGGGCGCGCACGCTGGTTGTGCCCACCGCAATGACGCGTCCGCCACGCTGGCGCGTTGCTTCGATGGCTGAGACCGTGACCTGAGGCACGGTATACCACTCAGAATGCATAATGTGTTCGTTGATTTTTTCAACCCGCACAGGCTGAAAAGTTCCCGCGCCGACATGCAGCGTGACCCAGGCGGTTTCGATTCCTTTGTCGCGCAGGCGTTCCAGCAGGCCGGCATCGAAATGCAGGCCGGCGGTAGGGGCAGCCACGGCGCCAGGATGCCGGGCGTACACCGTCTGATAGCGTGATTCATCCTGCTCATCTGCGCTGTGTTTGATGTAAGGGGGCAACGGGAGGTTGCCGTGTTTGTCCAGCAAGGGCAGAATATCGTCTTCGAACTGCAATTCGAACAAATCGTCCTGTCTGCCGGTCACCTGGCAACGTACCGCTTCGTCAAAAATCAGGGTCACACCTGCTCGCGGTGCCTTGCTTGCACGAATGTGGGCCAGGGCGCGAGTGGGCTCCAGAATACGCTCGATCAGGGCTTCAATGCGCCCGCCGCTGTCTTTTTGTCCGTATAGTCTTGCTTTAATGACCTTGGTATCGTTGAATACCAGCAGATCGCCAGGCATCAGCAGGTCTGGCAGAGTAGAGAAATTCAGGTCCTGCAGTTCCCCCTGGGCTGGCATATGGAGCAGGCGACTGTCGGTTCGGGTTGCGGGTGGCGTTTGCGCAATCAGATGTTCCGGAAGTTCGTAGTCGAAATCGGCAAGGCTCAACGAGGGGTCTATGGGTAGCATGTAATAGGGTCAACAGACGGCGACATCAGAATGCGCTGCAAAATGCGCGTAGGAACGCGGCTGTGTCGTGTATGGTGATTTTTTTGAGAAGCGTGGCGCAAGTTGCGCCTGGGTTTTAACGGGATTGTCGTAATTACCTATTATAAAGTGTCTTTTTTCCTTCGGGACATCATCGGGAGAGTCTGAACATAATGATCCGCCTTCTGCCTTGTCACACTTTGGCATGCCGATCTGCGCGTGGCGTCTGTTCGACCTTGGCCACTGGCACTCGTCTGGTTCCAGGTATTCTGAAAGTATGAGCCGCAAAATATGAATCGGGTGATGGGTCATTCGGGAACGTATTCGCCCTGGCGGCTGGCACTGGCAAATCTGCCGGTTCAGCTATTGCTTGCGCTGGTTTGTCTTTCTATGGCCATCCCCGCCTATTCGCGGGAACCTGCGCGCAAGAGCGGGACAGCCACAAAAACTCAGACAAAGAAGACCGCGTCTTCTGGCAGCAAAACGGCGTCCGCCAAGAAGAAGAACTCGACAGCCGCCAGTCGCAAAGCCCCGGGAGGGTCGCGAAACAAAAGCAAATCGGGGAGCAAGGGCAAAACGCCCGCCATCCGGGTAGCTCCGGGTGAAACCTTTGAGTTCAATCGCCCGGGTGCGCTGGATGTGCGAATCGTACAGCCCATCAAATCCGATGGCAAAGGCGGTACGGGACTGAAGAGTGGTACAGGTGGCCTGGCGGCGGCTGCCGCACAGGCGCAGTCAGATGCCGGAGAACTGCTCAATGTTTATGGTTTTCCAATCGCTTCCATTAAATCGGCCGACCATCTGCCCGATGCCATTCAGGCGCGCTGGGACCGCAGCGGCGTTCCCCTGTCATCCTATTCTTTGCTGATCAAGGAAGCAGGCGGCCCGGTAATACTGGCCATCAATCCTTCTGTACCACGCAACCCCGCTTCGGTCATGAAAACCCTGACTACCTGGGCTGCGCTGAACCGGTTAGGGTCCGGCTATACCTGGAAAACGCGGGTTTATCTGGACAAGCGGGCGCGCGTGGACATTTCGCAGGCCATGCGCACCCCTCTTTATATCAAGGGCGGCGGCGATCCTGGTCTCAATTACCAGGATTTGCGTGAACTCATCCGGCATATACAGGCCAAGGGGATACGTCATCTGTCCGACGTGGTGGTGGATCGTTCGCTGTTCGCTCCGATCTTTACCGATCCCGGCGAGTTCGATGGTTCGCCGGAGCGCCCCTACAACGCCAATCCGGACGCCATGATGGTCAATCTGGGCGCCATCATGCTCAATTTCAAACCCGATACGCAGGCGGGCAGATGGGATGTCTCGTTTGAGCCGGATATTATGAATCCGCCAGTCGTTGGAGGCCTGGGGCTGACGTCCGGTGCCTGCATCAAATCGCGAACCGGATCGGAGCTCACCGGCAGTGTGGATACAGAGGGAGGTCGTGCACTGCAACTTAAAGGTAAATTGTCTGCCAGTTGCGGCGCGTTCTCTTTTTACCGGCTTGTGGGATCACAGCCCTATATGTTTTCGTCGATTTTTGAGCGGCTCTGGACGGCAGAGGGCGGTACGATTTCAGGCGTCATCCGCGATGGTCTGGTGCCCGACGGCGCCTTGTTGCTGGAAACGCGCAGTTCCCCGCCTCTGGCACAGGTGATTCAGACTATCAATAAATACAGTAATAATGTCATGGCAAAAACACTGTTGCTGACATTGGGAGAGGAAATGTACGGGGCGCCCGCAACATTTGAAAAAGGCGCGCAGGCCGTCCTGGGAATCCTGAAGAAACAAGGTGTTAATATTGCCGGTTATACCGTAGCCAACGGGTCGGGATTGTCGCGCGAGGGCCGGATTACGGCAGGTGGACAGGCGCAGATGCTGGACGCGATCTGGGCTTCTCCATTGCGCGATACGTTCATCGACTCATTGTCCGTGACGGGCGTCGATGGTACCATGCGTCGCCGTCTTACCGATCAGTCTGTCAGGGGCCGCGGTCACTTCAAGACCGGAACACTTGGCAACGCCAGTGCGCTATCGGGATTTGTGACGGCGGCCAACGGTAAAACCTATATTCTGGTCAGTATCGTCAATGACGGTGCTGCCCTTAAAACCAAATCATTTGTAGACTCCATTGTGGAGTGGCTCATCGCACAATAGTTTTCGGAGAAAAAATCATGTCCGTCCATGAAATCAGTCACCCCCTGATCCAGCACAAGCTTGGCAT
>JAFAGQ010000207.1 GCA_023422555.1 Pseudomonadota bacterium | reverse complement strand
GCCCAGCGGTGACAGCAGGCATCTGCTATATTGAATACCGAGGGGACCAGCCATTCAAAAGATTGATAGAGTGACGAGTAATGATCGGTCATAAGGCGGCTAAGGGATTCGGGAGCGCTAAAGAAATAGGGCAGGTTGCGTACAAAAATTTCAGTGTCCTGCCCATGGATTTCTGATTCTATCATTGAATTGTCGTCCGTGATAGATCGACCAGTCGGGTGCCGGCCAGCCTGTCGTGCAGCATCAGGCCGTCCCGGTCAAACCAGCTATACACAAAATTAAGAAAGGGTGTCATGACAATGAACATGGTGACCGACGGCCACCCCAGCGACCGGGAGACCAGGTAGACCACATAGGCGCCCAATAGCGGTATGGGCCAGCACAGCAGGTAGCGCAGCAGCAGTTTGCCCAATGCGGGCTTGTTGCCACTGCGGTCAGTCAGTCGGATATTCCAGGTTTTCATCGGCAACGTCTGGCCGTGCTTGCGCCAGCAGAGTACAAAATAAAGACCGATGGCCACAAACAGCACAAGCTGACGCGGACCCAGCAGCGTCAGGCCGCTGCGGCTCTGTGTCAGGGTGTCGAAAATATAATCTGTGAAGAAGACTACGCCAAACAGCAGTACGGCTTCATACATCATGCATGCAAAAAGGCGCAGCCGGGAAGGGCGGCCCATTGTCCGGGTCGCATCGGGGTTAGCAGAAGATGTCATTCTTTGTTGTTCAGAATTTACGGTAACTGTCGGCGACCATTTCAAACGAGAACAGTCTGCAGTCAAGCGCTCCATTGTACAGGGGTGTGCGGCGGCGCGGTTTCAGACGCAGCTTTCCGGGCAGTTCCAGATCGCTGGAAATGATATGCACCTGCCAGCCGGCAAATTCCTGCTTCAGGCAGGCAGACCAGTCGCGCCAGAAACTGTCGTCCTGCTGATCCAGTCGTTCACCATAGGGCGGGTTGGTCACCAGCCAGCCATGATCTACCGGTGGCTGCAGGTCCAGGGCATTGGCACGAGCAAACTGTATGGAGTCAGGCGCCAGATTGGCGCGCTGCAGGTTTTCCCGGGCCGCTTCGATGGCGTGTGGATTCAGGTCGCAACCGAAAAGAGGTGTTTCCAGTGCAGGTGCAATGCGGCTGAAGGCGTCTTCTTTGAGTCGTGACCACTGGCGGGCATCTGCATTGCGCAGCCGTTCAAAGCCAAATGGACGGGAAATGCCAGGCGGTACACCCTGGGCGATCCAGGCTGCCTCGATCAGAATTGTCCCGCTGCCGCAGAATGGATCAAGAAGGGGTTGTGACGGATCCCAGCCTGACAGGGCCAGGATACCGGCGGCCAGGTTTTCGCGCAGCGGTGCCTCACCCTTGTCCAGCCGCCAGCCGCGCTTGAACAGGGATTCGCCGGACGTGTCCAGATAGAGTGTGCCTGAATCGCGCGTCAGAAAGAGGTGGACACGGGCATCGGGTCTGACGGTATCGATGCTTGGGCGCTCGCCCTCACGATCCCGCAGTCGGTCACAAATCCCGTCCTTGGCCTTCAGATTGCAGAACATCAGGCTTTTCATGGGGCTCTGAATGGCTGAGGTATCGACACGCAGCGTATGCTCGGCGCCGAACCAGCGTTCCCAGGGAACGTCATAAGCCAGCTCGTAAATGTCGTCTTCCTTGAGCACCAGGCCATGTGCAACCTGAACCAGAATCCGGGTCGCCAGTCTGGAATACAAATTGGCGCGCAGAACCCCAGCCCAATCCGTTTCAAAGGAGCAGCCGGCACGGCCTTTCTGCACGCTGTCAAAGCCCAGTGCCTGCATTTCTTCGCAGAGTATTTCCTCCAGACCCTGTGGGCATGGCGCAAATATCCGGAAAGTTTCGGTCAGGCGTGAAGAGGGGCGGTGAGACGGCGCATCTGCCTTTCGTCTTTCCTGTGCGGGACGTGGACGTGGCGTATCCTGACGGGCGGAGCGTTCTGCACCGGTGCCCGCGCTGTGGCTAACGGTCTCGGCGCGACCTACTGTTCGAGTTGAGGATGAGGGTCTTGCGGTCCGCGCTGTCCGTTCAGGTGACGGCGTATCTCCGGGGACGCGCGGCATGGCCGGCAACCCACGTCGCGGTTTTGCTGCCGGTTTTGCAGGTTCGCCTGCACGCAGCCTGTTCTGTGCAACGGTACGCGCACGGGCACCCGAGCGCACACGAGGCTTTTCGCTCTCGCCTGCAGAGTCGCGTGTGCCGGCGCGAAGACTCAGTTTCTTGCGGTTGGAAGGGGTATTGTCATCGGTCATGGTTTGGCCTGTCAGAAGGGTTTGGTGACCACCAGGATCACCACCACCAGCAATAGCAAAACCGGTACTTCATTGAACCAGCGATAAAACACATGGTCGCGCTGGTTGCGACCCTGTTCAAATTTTTTGTAGATGCGGGAACAGGCGTGATGGTAGCCGATAATCAGCAGTACGAAAAGCAGTTTCGCGTGCAGCCAGCCGTTGCTCAGGCCAATGCGATAGTACAGCATCAGCACTAGTCCGAAGGCAACGGCAGGAACCGCCAGCATGGTGGTAAAGCGTAACAGACGGCGCGCCATGCCCAGCAAGACAGGGTAGACTGGCCCATCCTGCGGTTGCTGGGCCAGGTTGACAAAGATTCGTGGCAGATAAAACAGCCCGGCAAACCAGGCAATCACAAAAACAATATGAAGGGATTTAATCCAGAGCATGTGGCTTATCCGCGTAACTGGCCGTTGCCTTCCAGAACCCACTTATAGGTGGTGAGTCCTTCCAGACCTACCGGTCCGCGGGCATGAAGACGGTTGGTGGAAATGCCGATCTCGGCACCCAGTCCGTATTCAAATCCGTCAGCAAACACGGTGGGAAGATTCACGTAGACGGAACTGGAGTCCACTTCACGCTGGAATCGGTTAGCTGCCGTCAGGCTGTCTGTCACGATGGCTTCGGTGTGACCCGAACTCCAGCGTGCAATATGCGTCATGGCGTCGTCAATCGAGTCGACCACGCGAATGGCCAGTATTGGCGCGAGGTATTCTGTGGCCCAGTCTTCATCGGTGGCTTCGGTTGCCTGAGGAATCCATTGTCTGGTGCGCTCACAGCCACGCAGTTCCACGCCTTTTTCAATATAGGCGGCGCCCAGGCCAGGCAGCAGCTGTTGGGCAACGTCCTGATGAACCAGCAGCGTTTCCATGGATCCACAGACGCCGTAGCGGTAGGTCTTGGCCTGAAAGGCCACATCATGCGCCATCTGCAGATTGGCATCGCGATCGACATAGACATGACAGTTGCCATCAAGATGTCGAATCATGGGCACGGTCGCATCAGCTTCCAGGCGTTTGATCAGGCCCTTGCCACCGCGCGGAATGATCACATCGACGTAGTCATTCATGGTGATCAGGTGACCGACTGCAGCGCGGTCTGTGGTATTGAGGGTTTGCACTGCATGGACCGGCAAACCGGCATGCGCCAGACCTTCGTGAATGATTTTTCCCAGTGCCTGATTGGAGCGGAAGGCTTCGCTGCCCCCACGCAGGATAACGGCATTCCCGGATTTCAGACACAGGGCTGCCGCGTCCACGGTCACGTTCGGCCGCGATTCGTAGATGATGCCGATGACACCTAGCGGGATGCGCATTTTTGATACCCGCATGCCGTTGGGGCGAATTTTCGTCTCGCTGCGGCTGCCTACCGGGTCTTCGAGTGCAGCAATCTGCCGCAGACCGGTAGCCATCAGTTTCAGGGTTTTATCTGACAGTGTCAGGCGATCTATCATGGCTGGTTCCAGGTCATTTTCACGAGCCTGCTGCAGATCCAGCGCATTTTCTGCCTTGAGCATGTCGGCCTGCGCTTCCAGTCGTGTTGCAATGTGCAGCAGCGCGGCAGACTTTTGTCTGTCATCTGCGCGCATCAGCTCACGCGCCGCGGCTTTGGCCTGTTGACCACAGACCAGCATTTGCGCTTGAAGATCAGAAGAAATACGGTTTTCGGTTGTCATGATTCAATCAGTGAGTAGTTGCGGTGACATCTGCCATCCGCAGGACCAGTCTGGCCATTTCCTGCCAGGGGTCGGTAAGTCTGCCGTCTGCCGGGAAGCCCTTGAACAGTCTGTCAATGTCGTGTGCGTGCTGTACAAGCCCCATAATCTGGGAGAAGGGCAGCCTGTCCAGTGTATTCAGAATCAGCTGATCCTTGGGTGGAAAAAGCCCCAGCTTGCGCGTCATATTGCGCGGATTATGTCCATTCTGCCTTGCCTGGGCAAGCGTGTAAAGATTACGGATGTCATAAGTCAGCAGGCCCAGCACCATCGGCAATGCTTCTCCTTCCGCCTGCAGCCCGTGAAGTACCTTGAGCGCACGCTGGCCATCGCCACGCAAAATGGCCTGGCTCATGTCAAAGACATTGTAGCGACTGACATCCAGCACAGCATTTTCCACTTCTTCCAGTGTCAATTCGCCTTCGGGATACTGCAGGCCCAGTTTGAGGATTTCCTGATGCGCGGCCAGCAGATTGCCTTCGACCTTATCGGTGATCCAGGCAAGTGTTGCTGCATCAGCTCGCTGTTTCTGTTTCTTTAACCGCGCCTGTATCCAGGCTGGCAGTTGGTCACGACCGATCATTGGCGTGTTGACAACCACGGCGTGCTGCGTGACAGCGGTGAACCATTTGGCCGACGACATGGTTTTGTCTGCCCGCGGCAGAATCAGGACAATGGAAATATCGGCAAGATCCTGATTGGCTGCGCGCGTCGCCAGGCTCGTAAGTGCATCTGCACCTGCCTTGCCGGGTTTGCCTGTGGCCAGTTCGATTTCCATCAGCTTTTTGTCGCCGAACAGAGAAATGGATTGGGTATTTTCCTCAATCACATTCCAGGGGCCGGTAGCCGTCAGGCTGAGTGACACCCTTTCTGTGTAGCCTTGCTGACGACATGCGGCGCGCAGTACATCCAGGGCTTCGTTGCGCAAGAGGAGTTCATCACCGCAGATGACATAAAGCGGATGCAATGTGGCATCCGACCGGGATAGATCGGAAATGAATCGTTCATATGCCGGATTTTGTGATGCCATTGCACTTACTGCACGTACTGTGCATTTACTGGTGTGGTTGCGCCCTGGTTATAACCATTGATGACGTCGTCGGAACTGATTCGGCGAACCAGTTGGCCAACCATGAGCGATTCCATGTCCTGATACAGCGAGACCATTTCCTGTGCCTTCGCCTGCGCATTGGCTTCATCATAAGGCAGGGTGCGCGAGGCCGTCAGCGTTGAAGGCGGAATCAATAATTGTCCAGCAGGCGTTGCAAGCTGGAAGGTCAGACGCAGCGTCAGTTCATACTCCTCAACCTGACCCTGAGAATTGAGCGACACCTCGCGCTGGGACTGGGTTTTTTCCAGTTGGGACAGCACGACCTGGGCATTGGCTGCCTTGTCCACAAAATTTAACGCCGGAGAACTGGCCTTCAGGGAGCGGCGCAGGTAAGCACCGAAACGGGAATTAGCATCGATATTGGTGTACATCGTTGTAAACGGCAGCGGTTTTTCTCCACGCAGTTTAAAGCCGCAGCCCACCAGCAGAATGCCCAGCAGGACAACCACTGTCAGGGCCTGAAACCAGCGCAAGGATTGAGTTGAGTACACCATGGTGTTTACCTGCTGAAAATTAACCAACAATATTGACGAGTTTTCCGGGAACCACGATAACACGTTTCGGCGGACGTCCTT